>CAZYDZ010000005.1:0-4027 GCA_964646535.1 uncultured Opitutaceae bacterium | reverse complement strand
GAATCAAGGCGCCCAATTGCGGATCAGGTGTCCCGTCAGATTTAGTCAGGAAAATATACGAAGCCCTGGACAAATGTTTGATCGGTTCACGCAGTATCCCCCGTGGCAACAAATAATTATTACCAAAAGGATTGTTCTTATCAATCAGCAGCAGATTCAATCGGCCTTTCAGCGGCAAATACTGGAATCCATCGTCCAAAATCAGCGTATCCACACCAAATTTCTGGATCGCATAGCGGCCTGACTTCACCCGATTGCGGTCCACCAGCACCACAACCCCAGGCAGATTGCGCGCCAACATATACGGTTCATCTCCAGCATCCTCACTGTTCATCAGCACCTGACGCCCATCGCTGACAATCCGCGGTGGCAGCTCCCCCGCATGGCTTAAACGGCGCCACCATTTGCGCAAGGTGCCCTCGGACTTGCTGCCGTAACCGCGGCTGAGAATGGCAACCCGACGCCCGCGCTCATGCAGCGTACGGGCAAATTTCTCGACCACCGGTGTCTTGCCCGTACCGCCGACCGTGAGATTGCCTACCACCACCACCAGACAACCGAGCGGTTGATCGTGCAGAATTCTGATACGGTACAACCACCAGCGTATCCGCACCAATCCCGTAAACAGCACGCTGAACATCCGTAAAAAAAAGCCGACCACGCTCTCCAGCCTCCCCTTCCTGCGTTCGTAGATGATATCAATCACAAAACCGGCGACTTTGTCGCCACGCTGTCGTAATCTCTGGTACCAACGCCTAAACATGCAAATTTGTTCAATCACTTCACCATGTCGACCTGACTTCCACAATGTCAAATCTCATTGGAGCGGCACTATTTTTCCTGTAATCTTGCTTTAGGCCACCTACCTTATAGGTATCGGAGCAATGTAGGAGAGGCGTTACGCCCCAACACAAAACCACACCCATTCGGTCGGGGCATAAAGCCCCTCCTACAAGGAAAATCAGCGATAACCCTCATTAAACTAGCCCCATTCTGGGTCGGGGCGTAACGCCGCTCCTACAAAGTATCAACAGCAAACGATATATTGGAGGATTGACGAAGAAGCCAACTCTGGAGATAGTAATCCTTTACAAAGGTGCTATACATACCACAGGACCATGCAAATCACATTGTTAAAAGCCAAGCTTCATCGAGCCGTAGTAACCGACGCCAATGTCGCATACGAAGGTAGTATGGGAATTGATTCCCGCTACCTGAAGCTGCTCGGACTCCGTCCCTATGAGCAAATCATGGTGGGGAACATTACCAACGGCAATCGATTTGAAACCTATATTATTCCCGCGCCAGAAGGATCGGGGCACATTGTTTTGAATGGGGCTGCCGCACATCTCGGTAAAAAAGGTGATGTGCTGGTTATCATGACATGGGTGCAACTGACTCCCGAGGAGGCAGATCAGTGGAAACCCAAAATTATCGTTCTTGCAGATCAGAATCAAACCATCCAACGTTCTGAGAACCTATGAGTTTCCGTTTGTTCATTCCCGGTCCTATTGACGTATCTCCCGATACCTATGCGGCGATGTCAGCGCCGATGATCGGGCACAGATCAGGCGACTTTGTCAAACTCTACCAGGAAATCCAACCGCGCCTGCAGAACCTGATGAACTCACAGGACCCTGTGTTCCTGAGCACCAGCAGTGCTTGGGGTGTCATGGAAGCCTCTGTGCGCAATCTCTGCCAAAAACGCGTGTTGAATTGCATGTCAGGGGCATTTTCGGACAAATGGAATGACGTCTCCCTGCGCTGCGGGCTTCCCGCAGACCCATTGAAGTTTGAATGGGGCCAGGAAATTGACCCTGAGGCCATCCGCAAGGCGCTGTCCACTGGCAAATACGACCTTATCACGATCATCCACAACGAGACCTCGACAGGCACACTCAACCCATTGCCTGAAATCGCCAGGGTATTGCGTGAATTCCCTGATGTCTTTTCGATCGTGGATACGGTCAGCTCCTTCTCCGTACTGCCATTTTTCAAGGATGAATGGGGCCTGGACGTCGTGCTGACGGGCTCCCAGAAAGCACTGGCGCTCCCCCCCGGGCTTTCACTGCTGTCTGTTTCGCAACGCGCCCTGGAACGGGCAAAAAACCAGCCCAACCGCGGTTACTACTTTGACTTTATCGAATTTCTGGAAAACCACGAAAAGGGAATGACTCCCAGCACACCTGCGATTTCCCTGATTTACGGGCTGAGTCACCAGCTCAAAAAATTCGAACAGGAAGGCCTGGAAAACCGTTATCGCCGCCATCGCGAGCTGAATCAACTGGTGCGCGACTGGGCCTTTGGCCACGGCCTGCGCCTGCTGCCCAAGCCCGAATTCGGCTCTCTCTCCCTCAACTGCATTCGCAACGACAAGGAATGGGATCTTGCGGCGATCCAGAAGGCCATCCGCAAGGAATTCGGCTATTCCATCGACATCGGCTACGGCAAACTGAAGGGCAATACTTTCCGTATTTCCAACATGGGAGATTTGACGAGGGAAGCGCTCGAACAATTCCTCGCCAGTTTTGATACCTTGATTTCATAAACCGGATTCCCATTTTTTGCAGAGTACTTTTATCCTACTGAATGAAGACACTTGTTATCGCAGAGAAACCCAGTGTAGCCAGAGACCTCGCACAGGCCTTGGGCAAAATCAAAAAAACTGGCGACTGGTTCGAAAATGATGAATACGTCATCAGCTCTGCGATAGGACACCTGGTCGAGCTGGTCATGCCTGAAGACCTGGATAAAAAATGGAAATCCTGGCGGTTGGAAACCCTGCCGATCCTGCCTGAAAAGTTCGAGCTGCGACCCATTGAGAAAACCAAATCGAAATTTCAGGAACTGAAAAAACTGTTGGCACGCAAGGACATCGACCTGGTCATCAATGCCTGTGACGCAGGTCGTGAAGGGGAATTGATTTTCACCTACATTTACGATCTGGCCAAGTGCAGGAAACCCGTGCAACGCCTGTGGATGTCCTCCATGACCAAAGAGGGAATTCTTAAGGCGTTCAAAGACTTGCGCTCCTCCGAGCAGATGGCTCCGCTGGCTAACGCAGCCCGCTGCCGTTCTGAGTCGGACTGGCTGATCGGAATCAATGCGACCCGCGCCATTACGCGTCGGATGTTTGGGGCACGCAGTAAGCAGGTAGCCACGGTAGGCCGTGTACAAACTCCCACCCTTGCCATCGTGTTGGAACGAGAACTGGCCATTCGCAATTTCGTTCCTCGTACCTACTGGCGTATCCTTGCCCGCTTTGGAGTAGAAAGCGGTGAATACGAAGGCGTATACCAGAAACAACCTTTCAAGAAGGAAAGTGAGGACGACCGCGCGGATCGCATCTGGAGTCAGGAGGAAGCGGAAGCCATTCTGCAGAAAACCCTCAATCAGGAATTGGCACTGGTTGAAGATGAGAAAAAGCGTACCACACAAGCCTCTCCCCGATTGTTTGACCTGACCTCGCTGCAGCGCGAAGCCAATAATCGTTTTGGCATGGCTGCTCGGCGCACCCTATCCATTGCTCAGGATCTGTACGAAAAGCACAAGATGATTACTTACCCGCGTACAGACTCCAAAGCGCTACCGGAAGACTATCCACAAACCTGCCATGACACCATGCGGGCTCTTGGGGATCGTTGGGATTCCTATACTTCCAAGATCCTGGAAAATGACTGGATCAAACCCGGTAATAAGAAGATTTTCAACAATGCCCAGGTCAGCGACCACTTTGCGATCATTCCTACCGCAGTGGAGCCAAAGAGCCTGAGTCCGGATGAAAGCAAGATTTTCGATCTGATCACCCGTCGTTTTCTTGCGGCCTTCTATCCTGCTGCAGAATTCGACGTGACCACTCGTTGGTCGCGCATCAGCGAAAACATCCAGTACAAGACGGAAGGTAAGATTCTGGTCAAGCCAGGCTGGCTGGAAGTGTATAACCGCGAGGCAGGCCCCGTTGCCAAAACGCCAAATAATGCGGAGGACAACGGCGAATCCAACGACAAAATCCCCGCACTCAGTGACG
>CAZYDZ010000004.1:0-27334 GCA_964646535.1 uncultured Opitutaceae bacterium | reverse complement strand
CGTGGCGGTTTTGCCGGAAGCGGAAGAAGTGGATTTGCAGATTTCTGCCGATGAGTTGGAAATCTCCACCAGTCGTGCCAGTGGAGCAGGGGGGCAGCATGTGAATACCACCGACTCCGCCGTGCAGATTCTGCACAAACCGACCGGTATGATCGTGGTTTGTGCGGATGAGCGTTCGCAGATCAAGAATCGCCTGAAAGCGATGACGATTTTGCGCAGCCGTTTGTTGCAGAAAAAGGAAGAGGAAGAACGCGCCAAGTATGCGGCGCAGCGTAAGAGCCAGGTAGGTACAGGAGATCGCAGTGAGCGGATTCGTACTTATAATTTTCCTCAGAGCCGGTTGACCGATCACCGGATTGGGCTGACGTTGCACTCATTGCCGCAGATCATGGATGGCGAGTTGGACTCATTGCTCGAATCGCTGCTGGAGGCCGACTACAAACAGAAGATGGAAGACTTGATGGAACGTCAACATGCGTCGCATTCTTCGAATCCGGCATGAATACCCTGCTGGAAATTCTGAAAAAGACTGAGTCCTTTCTGGCCTCCAAGGGTGTGGAGTCTCCGCGTCTGGAGTCGGAATTGCTGATGGCAGCCAGCTTGGGGCTCAAGCGGCTGGATCTGTATTTGCAGCATGACCGTTTGATGATGGAAAAGGAGTTGGAGCCTCTGCGCGAACGAGTATTGCGGCGTTCCAAGCGTGAGCCATTACAATACATTCTCGGGTCAGTGGAGTTTGCTGATGTGGTATTAAAGACAGATGCGCGTGCTCTGATTCCACGACCGGAAACCGAACAACTGGTGGAGCTCTTGCAGCAACGTCCTGAGGGCCCTGCGGACATTCTCGATCTCGGCTGTGGTACCGGAGCGATTGGCCTGGCGCTCTGTCGATACTATAAGGACTGTCGTGTCACATTGGTGGATCAGTCCGCCGAAGCGCTTTCATTGGCCTCGGAGAACACTCTGGCCAATCAGTTGCAGGAACGAGTGACCTTGGTGCAATCAGATTGGTTCCAAAAGGTATCCGGGCGGTATGATTGGATCGTATCCAACCCACCTTACTTGACCGAACAGGAGTGGGGGAGCGCGGAACCGGAGGTGCGTCAGCATGAGCCGCGGGCGGCTCTGGTCGGTGGAGAACGGGGACTCGATCCTTATCGGGTATTGTTTCAACAAGGAGCAAATTATCTGCGTCCCGGTGGTTTGCTGGCATTGGAAACCGGCGTTGATATGCATGCAGCTTTGTTTGCACTGGCAGAGCAGTACGGATGGCGCTCCGCACAGTCCCTGCAGGACTTACAAAGCAGAGATCGCTTTTTTCTAGCTTTTTCCCCCTCGGAATAACCAAATCATACCTTTTCTACTTGCCTTCGCGTATAGAGTATTGTTGTATCGCTCCCTTTACCTCATGGGGGTATAGCTCAGTTGGTTAGAGCGCTTGCATGACACGCAAGAGGTCACTGGTTCGAATCCTGTTACTCCCACCATTCGACAGGTTCAGACTATGCGAGCAGGGAGAGATCGTGTCCGTTGGTTTTTACGGGTTCGAATTCGGCCAGTACGGGCAGGTGGTCAGACCAATAGCCGCGCAAAACCCGACAGTGATGGGAGCGGAAGCGTTCGGGAAGAAAAATAAAATCGATGGTGCGTTGCGGCCAGTGGGCGGGGAAGGTGCGTTCTTTGGAAGGGAGCAGGATATAGTTCTCGAAATCGACGCTCTCGTTGAGCCAGGAGTGCAGTTTGTTGGTTGCGTCCAACGGGATATTGCGACTGTTAAAATCTCCGCAAAGAACAGGGGAGCAGAAGTGGTCGGTCAGTGTTTCGCTGCGACGGTGTTGTACGAAACCGATAATCTTTTCTATCTGACTCAGTCGTTCGCGGCGCGATTTGTGATCCAGGTGCAGGTTGAACAGGGGAATCTTACGACCTCCCGCATCAATCTCGACGTACAGGCAACCTTTGCCGCCCAGGCGACGGTCCTTGTCGGTGAATCGGATGTTTTGATCGAACAGGATTGGGAAACGGGAAATGAGCGCATTGCCATAGTGGAGAGGGATATTGCGGTGCCCAAAATTGTTTGTGCCAATCACGGAATAGGGATACCCTAGTGCGTTTTGCAGGTACTCTACCTGATTGTGGTTTCCAGTCCAGATGGCATTGGTATCAATTTCCTGCAGAGCGATGATGTCTGCTCCCGAATCGCGCAGCAGTGACGCGATTTTATCCAGATTACTGAGGATCTTGCGATTTCGGCTCAATCCCTGATGTAATCCAAGCCCGCGGCCATGTGCCATATTGAATGTGATCAACTTGATTCGCATCTTGCACTGTATAGCTTACTATGGATACTACTCAGCATTCCGTTATAGATAGATTACTATAGACAATTTTTAACAATAGGCAACCTTTGCGCGATGGAATGGCTGGATAAATTGATTACATCGGTGAATTGGGTAGTGGCTCTGATTTTCACTCACTTTTTAACGATTGTGGTCTTTTTGCTGGCGCTGGTTATTTTTTCAAGGGTTCTTGAAGAGAAGCGCAAGCCGTCCAATTTTTTCGCGTGGTTTCTGCTGATTCTGGTCATTCCCTATTTGGGAGTGCCTTTGTATGTTCTGTTTGGTGGTCGGAAGATTCGCAAAAAGACGGAGAGCAAAGAGCACTTTCAGTCGTCCGGAATGGAAAGCTATCCCTGTTGCTCGACGGAAATGGAACACTCCCACTGGTCACAGTTTCCACCGTTGATTCCAGGAAATCGTGTCTCTTTCATCGAAAACGGTGAGGAGATGTTTCGCCGTCTCTGCATTGGCATTGCGGATGCGCGTCAGTCGATCCGTCTGGCGACATACATATTGGGGGACGATGAGGTGGGCAGGGATTTGGTGTCGAGACTGGCTTATAAGGCGGCAAAAGGAGTCGAGGTGAAGTTGTTGCTTGATGGGTTGGGGAGCTTCGGACGCAACCGTAAATTGTGTGGCCCTCTGCGCAAGGCGGGAGGTGAGGTGGCGTACTTTTTGCCCGTGATTCCGCTGCAGATTCGCGCTCCAATGCATCTGCAGCGGAATCTGCGAAACCATCGTAAACTGGCGATTTTCGATCACGAGGCGGCGATTGTGGGAGGGCAGAATCTGGACAGCCGTTTTATCGGTCCAGATCCGAGGGAAGATCGGTTTGATGATTGCAGCGTCGAGATTCACGGCCCTGCTGTTGCGGAGATCAATCGACTGTTCGCCAGTGATTGGGGATTCGCCTGTAACAGGCCCACCAGTGAGTTTTTGCAAAAGGGGTTTCGCTGTCCACTGCCACAGGGGGAGAGCCTGATGCAGGTGGTGGCCAGTGGTCCTGATGTGCCAAAGGATCCGTTGTATGAAAAGATACTGACGATCATCCAGGAGGCGCAGGATGAGGTGTTGATGGTCACTCCTTATTTCATCCCTGATGAAGTGATTTATCGATCCTTGATGGTCAAGGCGCATGCGGGCAAGCAGGTGACCCTGATCATTCCGTTTCGCTCCAATCACACGATTCTCGATCAAGCCCGTAATAACTACCTGAGGGAATTACAGGGAGCTGGCGTCTCCATCCTCGGTTATAAGCCGCGTATGCTGCATGCCAAATTGATCTGGGTGGATGGACAGGTGGCCTTGATTGGTTCGGCCAACGTGGATCAACGCAGCTTGTTTCTTAATTACGAGATTGGTTTGTTTTTGTATAAGAAGCAGGATTTGGAACGTATTGAAAGATGGATACGATTATTGAAACTGGATTGTGAGGAGATGGTGATTCCAGCCCGCAATCAGTTATCCATGCATAAGAGGCTGATCGAAGACTTTGCGTACCTGGCTGCGCCTTTGCTATGAAGACGAGAGAGGGATTATTGGTTCCCGTGGAACAGTATCTTGCTTTTCTGGAGTTGGAGAAAGGGTTGTCACAACAATCCGTAGTAAGCTATGAAGTCGATTTATTGCAGTGCGCCCAATTTATAGCGAAAACGAGTGGAGTCTCTGAATGGCAGGAAGTGGCCGCAGAACATCTTTCGTTATGGGTGAGCCATCTCACCAGTGAGGATTATGCCGTGAGCAGTCTTGCCCGCAAAATCAGTGCACTGCGCGGTTTCGGGCGTTTCCTGGTGAAAGAGAGGTTGCGGCCTGACGATATTGGAGAGTGGCTGTCCAGTCCGCGTTTGGTCCGAAAAATTCCAGGTTCGTTATCCGCAGACGAAGTGGATCGCCTGTTGTCGGTGCCATCCAGCAGGGACCCGCGACACTTGCGGGATAGAGCCATGCTGGAGCTTTTGTATGCAGCAGGTTTGCGTATTTCTGAACTGTGCGGATTGACGCTACAGCAAATTGATCTCGAAGACCAGTTCCTGAGAGTATGGGGTAAGGGATCCAAGGAGCGGTTGGTTCCTTTTGGAGGCAAAGCCGTGGAAGCCATTCGCGACTATCTGGATCACGGCAGGCCGCATCTGGTGAATCCAAAGACCGACAGCGCTTTGTTTCTCAGTCAACAGGGCAAAGCGATTTCCAGAAAGACGTTCTGGGTACTGTTGCGCCAGCATGCTCGTTCAGCAGGGATTACAAAGCCAGTCAAGCCGCACCTGTTGCGCCATTCCTTTGCGTCGCATCTGTTGCGCGGTGGGGCGGATTTGCGGGTGATCCAGGATCTGTTGGGCCATGCGGATATCGCCACTACGCAGATCTACACCCATGTGCATGACCAGGATTTGGCGGACGAGCTGGCCCTTCACCACCCGCGCAACCAGAGGAAATTGTAGGAGCGGCTTTACACCGCGACCATGTCCACACGCATTCGGGGCGCAGTGTAAAGCCGTTCCTGCATAAAAAGAGCCTTTCGGTTGCGAAACCGAAAGGCTCTTGGAATAAGAGAGATACAGGAAATAAATTAGAGAGCGGCCTGATACAGGGCATCTGCCTTGGCCCAGTCCACTACGTTCCAGAACGCGCCTACGTAGTCAGGGCGCTTGTTCTGGTATTTCAGGTAATAGGCGTGTTCCCATACATCCAGGCCGAGGATCGGAGTTCCCTGTTTATCGGCCACATTCATCAGGGGGTTGTCCTGGTTTGGAGTGGATGTAACAATCAGTTTTTTGTCCGCTCCGATGCACAACCAGGCCCAGCCTGATCCGAAACGAGTCAGTGCTGCCTGTGTGAAGGATTCCTTCAGTTTGTCGAGCCCGCCGAGTTCCGCATCAATCGCCGCGGCGAGTTTGCCAACAGGAGCGCCGCCTCCCTTAGGAGAAAGGATCGTCCAGAAGAAAGAGTGATTCCAGTGCCCGCCACCGTTGTTGCGTACCGCAGTCTGGATATTGGCAGGCAATTTGCCCAGGTCGCGGATGACATCGGCCACATCTGCGGGAGCAGAGACACCCGCGTCGCCGAGGGCTTTGTTCAGATTGGTGATGTAAGTCTGATGGTGACGGGAGTGGTGGATCTCCATCGTCTGAGCATCAAAGTGAGGCTCTAATGCGTTATAATCGTATGCCAGTTTTGGAAGTTCGTATGCCATAATCGTTTCTTATATTGAGATGGTTCAGTACTTTTAGATGATATGAATCCTATCCTATCCCGTTTGTGGGGGTGTCGTCAACCCATGGTGATGTGTTTTCCCGTTTTTTCCTGAAAAACGCCTGTAAAATGGCGCGACATTCGTCTTCCAGCACTCCTGCGGTTACTTCTACCCGATGGTTGAGTCCGGGCAGTTGATGCAGGCTGGTGCCTCCGCCCATGCATCCCATGCGGGGATCTGGCAGACCATAGACCACCCGATAGAGACGGGACATGATTGTGGCACCCGAACACATCGGGCACGGTTCTTTGGTGACATAGAGCGTAGCGCCAGCCAGCCGCCAGTCGCCGATTGCCCTGGAAGCCTGGGTGATTGCGAGAATTTCTGCATGGGCAGTCGGATCACCCGTCTGCTCGACCTGGTTAAAGGCAGCGCCCACTATTTCCTCGCCCACGGTAACGATGGCGCCGATGGGCACTTCGCCTGCCCGCCAGGCGTCAACTGCCTGATTAAAAGCAAGCCGCATGAAAAAAGCGTCGTCCTTCAGTAGTTGGGAGGGGAAAAACTTAGGGAAGGGACATGGGCCTGCTCCAGGCTTGCCATGTTGGAACGCAGGTTCGTGGGCGGTTGGAAAATCGCCTTGGAAACCGTTTCCCTCTTGACTCTCAGTGTGCATAGGTATGTCCTGAACTCTTTGGTTAGAATTTCAAATAAATAACAACGGGTAATGAAAGTGAATACCATTCTTTATGGCGCAACAGGATTCGATCGAAGTTGAGGGTAAAATCGTAGCGGTTTTACCAGGAACCATGTTCCGTGTGGAGTTGTCTAATGGCCATGTGGTCTTAGCGCATATCTCGGGGAAATTGCGCAAGCACTTTATTCGAATCACTGCAGGGGACATGGTAAAAATGGAGATGAGTCCTTATGATCTGGACAAAGCTCGCATTATTTATCGTCTACGCAATGTTGCACAGCAGCGGAATGCCCCCATTCGCAGCTACGGACCGCGCAACAATCGCAGATAATCGTGGTGCAGAGGCGGTCCTTACACTTTTCACCGTAATAAAAAATTATGTCGAAATTATACCCAACCATCCTCGACACCGTGGGGAATACTCCACTGGTGAAGTTGAACCGTATCGCGGAAGGCCTGAAGGCTGACGTGTATCTCAAGTGC
This sequence comes from uncultured Opitutaceae bacterium, assembly GCA_964646535.1. Classification (GTDB taxonomy): domain Bacteria; phylum Verrucomicrobiota; class Verrucomicrobiia; order Opitutales; family UBA2995; genus CAZYDZ01. Next base: position 20,625 of record CAZYDZ010000004.1, on the reverse strand, counting down.
GAGTTCTTTAATCCGTTATCGAGCGTTAAGGATCGTATTGGTCGCGCAATGATTGATGCGGCGGAAGCTGCTGGCAAGCTCAAGCCAGGTATCACGATTGTGGAGCCGACATCGGGCAATACGGGAATCGCATTGGCTTTTGTGGCGGCAGCCCGCGGTTACAAGCTGATTCTGACCATGCCTGAGACCATGTCGCTGGAACGTCGCGTATTGTTGCGCCTGCTCGGAGCCGAGATTGAATTGACGCCTGGCCCGAAGGGAATGTCAGGAGCGATTGCCCGTGCCCAGGAAATTCTGGACGGACTTGGAGGCAAAGGCTTTATGCCGCAGCAGTTCGAGAATCCAGCCAATCCTGAAATCCATCGTCGTACCACTGCCGAGGAAATCTGGCGTGATACGGATGGCAAGATTGACGTGTTTGTGGCTGGCGTAGGTACAGGGGGTACTATTACTGGTGTGTCCGAAGTCATTAAAAGCCGTAAAAACCTGATTTCCATCGCGGTGGAACCCACCACCAGCCCGGTGATTTCGGGTGGTCAGCCTGGCCCGCACAAGATCCAGGGAATCGGAGCGGGATTTATTCCAAAGAATCTAAACACTTCCATCCTGGATGATGTGGTTCTGGTCACCAATGAGGATGCGATTGCTACGGCGCAGGAATTGGCGCGCACCGAGGGAATTCTTGGTGGGATTTCGACAGGCGCCAATGTGTGGGCCGCATTGCAGGTAGCCAAACGTCCTGAGTTTGCCGGTAAAATGATTGTTACCGTGGCAAACAGTTGCGGTGAGCGTTACCTGAGTACGGTACTGGCAGAGAAGGCGCGCGCAGAGGTCTCTGCTTAAGCCTGTTATTACCAACAGTATTTTTTCGTGGGGCCGACCACCTTTCGTGTTGCACGGAAGGTGGTCTGGTTCTTTTATAGAGCACCGCTTTCATCAAAAATATTCATTCATGGTTCACGATCGCATTGTCATTACCGGGGTCGGGCTTACAGCCCCCAACGGCAACAATTTAGCAGAATTCCGTCAGAGTTTGCTCGATGGACGTGCTGCGATTGAGAATATTGACATGCGTTATATGGGGCAGGTGCACGCAGGGGTCTGCCATTACGAAGAGACCCGCTACCAGAAGAAAAAAGAACTGCGCGTTGGGACCCGTGCCGGCAGTATTGCCATTTATTGTGCGCACGAAGCGCTAGGGGATTCGGGGATTAATCTGGATGACTACGATCGTACGCGGGTGGGAGTATATGTCGGGACGACCGAGCACGGCAATGTTGAGACTGAGAATGAAATCTATAATATTTCTCAGTTCCAATATGATACCAAGTTCTGGTCGCATCACCATAATCCGCGTACCGTGGCCAACAATCCCGCCGGTGAAGTGACGATCAATATGGGGATTACAGGCCCGCACTATACGATTGGAGCGGCCTGTGCGGCGGGCAATGCAGGCCTTATCCAGGGATTGCAGATGTTGCGTTTGGGCGAGGTGGATTTGGCAATTGCTGGGGGAGTGAGTGAAAGTATTCATACATTTGGTATCTTTGCAGGATTTAGAAGCCAGGGAGCCCTTGCGGTACACCAGAATCCTAACCAGGCAAGCCGTCCCTTTGACATGGATCGCAATGGGATTGTGGTCAGTGAAGGAGGCTGCCTGTACACGCTGGAACGCCTGGGCGACGCATTGCGTCGTGGTGCCAAAATATACGGGGAAATTCTCGGCTACTCGATTTTGTCGGATGCGATAGACTATGTGCTGCCCGACAGCGACCGCCAGGCCGATACCATGCGCGCCGCATTGAAGAAGGCTGGGCTGCAGCCGGCCGATGTGGATATTGTCAACACGCACGCAACCTCCACCAAACAGGGGGATATTCAGGAATGCCGCGCGATTCGCGCCGTGTTTGGCGATGATTCCGATGCCTGTATCAACAACACCAAGAGCTACATCGGACACTCAATGGGGGCCGCTGGCGCGCTTGAACTGGCAGGAAATTTGCCCAGTTTTGAAGATGGATGGGTACATCCGACGATTAATGTGGATAAACTTGACCCAGAGTGTGAATTATCCAATCTGGTTATCGGTTCGCCAATCCGACGCGAACGTTGTCGGGTAGTCCTGAATAATTCCTTTGGTATGCTTGGAATCAACTCCACGCTTGTCGTCGGGAAGTATTCCGGTTAATCCACAAGACGATTTTTTAGAGAAATGACGAAAGAAGAATGTAAACAAGTAGTCCTTGATATTATTAAGGATATCGCACCAGATGAAGATCTCAGCAATGTGAAGGCTGATGTGGCCTTGCGCGAGCAGTTGGAGCTGGATTCCATGGATTTTCTCGACATCGTGATGGAGTTGCGCAAACAGCACGGCATTGAGGTTCCTGAAGCGGATTATCCACAACTGGCCTCTCTGGACAGTTGCGCCGAGTATCTCACTCCCAAGTTTAACGCCAAGGCTTCCTGACGTTGGCCAAGCCGACCCGATCTCATTACCACACGGTGATTATTGGGGCCGGGATGTCCGGCCTTGCAGGAGGGATCAGGCTGGCGCATTACGGTTACAAAGTGCTGGTTCTTGATCAGCACGGTGCCCCTGGCGGTTTAAACAGTTTTTACAGTATTGCGGGCCGCAAGTACGATGTCGGTCTTCATGCGTTGACAAATTTTTCAGCCGCGGGAGTCAAGGGGACCCCACTGATGCGTCTGTTGCGTCAGTTGAGGATTTCCCGCGACGAGTGGAAATTATCGCCGCAGTGTGGTTCCCGCATTGCGTTTACGGATGCCGAACTGCGTTTCACCAATGACTATGGCGTGTTGGAGACAGAGGTGGCGCGAGTATTTCCAGGGGAGATCGACGGTTTTCGCAAACTGGTGTCGTTTGTACGTGAATTCGACGCTTTTGATTTACACAGCAAAGAGACTTCCGCGCGCCAGTTCATCAAAAATTATCTGAAAGATCCGTTGCTTTGCGAAATGTTGTTTTGTCCGCTGATGTACTACGGCAGCGCCAGAGAGGACGACATGGATCTGAGCCAGTTTGTGATCATGTTTCGGGCGTTGTTCCTCGAAGGTTTGGCGCGTCCGTTGGAAGGAGTGCGTGTTATCCTGCGTTCGCTGACGGATCGCTATCGCGCATTGGGAGGGGAGCGCAAAATGAATTGTGAAGTGGTTTCATTGGTTCCTGCTGGGGATCGAATCAGCGAAATCCATTTGAAGGATGGTAGCGTTATTACCGCGGATCATATTCTTTCCTCAGCAGGGAGACCTGAGACCGTGGCCATGGTACAGGGGGAGTCCATGGCGGAACAGAAGTCGGAGGCTGGCAAGCTCTCCTTTATAGAGACGATTTCCGTTTTCAAGGACAACCCTGCGCAATGGGGGTGGCGGGATACGATTGTCTTTTTCAATCACGGCAAACCATTCCATTACCAATCTCCTGAATCGCTGGTGGATACGCGCAGCGGGGTGATCTGTATCCCCAATAATTTTGAGTATGCCGAGGGGCAGAATCTGCCTGAGGGAATGTTGCGCATTACCATGCTGGCCAATTACGATGGATGGAAAAACCTTCCGGAAGAAGAGTATCGTCGGCAGAAAACAATCTGGTTTGAGAAAGCGCGCGAGTCCGCGTTGCAGTTTTTACCTGAGCGGGTGGATACCGATTGGAAGGAAATAGAGCTGGCCCAGGACATGTTTACTCCGCGTACGGTGGAACGCTATACCCGACACTTCAACGGCGCCATCTATGGAGCTCCTGAAAAATGGAAGACAGGGGGCACTCCGTGGAAGAATCTCTATATTTGCGGTACTGATCAGGGGTTTCTGGGAATCATCGGCGCCATGCTGTCAGGTATCTCCATGGCCAACGCCCATATCCTCAAGGCAGAGATTTAATCAGCGGATTGCCAGGATAGGGAATTACAGAGAAACCGCAGATGTCGCAGAGTTTCGCAGATAAGGATTGAGATCAGGCCCACATCACGTTCGGGTCGCGGCGTAAAGCCGCTCCTACAGGGAAAACCAGTGAGTATACAAATTAGTGACAATCATGCGAGAAGGTTGTGGGATGAAGACGCGAGAGTTGTGCGCGAAGCACAACATCAGTGAGCCGACGTATTATGCGCGGAAGAAGAAGTATGGAGAGATGGAGGTGAGAAGCGCTTGAATGTCTGCAGGATTCTTTCGGTGATTTGAGGGATGGGCATCTCCAGTAATTCATTGGGTGGGACCTTGTTGGTGTGCAACGCTGGCAGTGAAGTCAGGCGTTCGTGTACACATGGTGTTCGGTTGGCTGCCACTTCGTCGATTTTCTGCACGGGTGTGAACAGGGGCACCTTGGTGAGAATCTCAGGATGTGCCTCGACCAGCTCCTTCATGGCAATGACAGAGTCTACCAGGCGATCCAGTTCGTGTTGACGATAGCTTTCGGTGGGCTCCACCATCAGTCCGAAGACTTCGGGGAAGGCGACGGTGGGTGCGTGGAAACCATAGTCGAGGAATAACTTGCCGAAGCGAGAGATCGCCGATGCCTTGGGTGTTCCAGCCGTCTCTAGTTTCTTGAACAGGCTTTCCGACAGGGTGAGGATGAATTCGTGCATGCGTGGCGCATTGCGCGTTGAGGCAGCGGGCAGTGTGGGAAAATGTTTCTCCAGGCGTTTGAGCATGTAGCGCGAAGAGAGCACAGCAACAGCGGACATACGGCGTACTCCTTCGTAGCCGAGACGACAGAGATAAGTGTAACTGCGAATCTTGTGGGCGAAGTTACCCCAGTGACGATGGAAAGAGCCGATTGATTGCGGGGCTTTTTGCAGGGAGAAGTGGCCTTCCTTCTTGACCACTTGCATGCCTGGCAGGAAATCCACCAGGCGATGGCTGACGGCGACAATGGCGTCACCCGGGCCGCCTCCGCCGTGTGGAATGGTCCAGGTTTTGTGCAGATTGTTATGAATGGCATCGACACCCATGCGGGCGAGGTGTATCCAACCCGCAATGGCATTCATATTGGCGCCATCCATATAGACCAGGCCGCCGATTTCGTGGATTTTATCAGCGATTTCCTTGAAGCGGGTCTCGAAGATGCCCCCCGTGTTCGGATTGGTTATCATGATTCCGCTGACACGCGGACCGAATTCCTCAATTTTCTTCAGGAAGCCTTCCATCTCAATCTGACCTGAGGAGTCCGCATCGAGGAGGACGATACCGCTGCCATTGGCGCCGTCGAAACCTGCCATGGCCGCAGTGGCGAAATTGGTGCCGTGGGCCGACTTGGGAATCAGGATCAGATTGCGCTGTTCATCGCCGCGCGCGCGGTGGTAGGCCTGGAACATTTTCAGCCCAACCAGTTCACCCTGAGCGCCTGCAACGGGTTGTGTGGTAACGCCAGCCAGTCCAGTAATGACTTTGAACCATTCCTGTGTCTGGTAGAGAATTTCCAGACATCCCTGAATATCCTCTGTGGGCGCCTGTGGATGGATATCGGTAAAGCCAGGGAGGTTGGCTGCCCAGTCATTGATCATCGGATTGTACTTCATGGTACAGGAGCCGAGCGGATAGCAGCCGTCGTCGGGACTGACGTTCAGCGTGCCCAGTTTTTGATAGTACTCACGGATTTCCTGTTCGGAAAACTGAGGCAGTTCTACCTGCTGCTGACGCAGTAGGGATGCGGGCAGTGCAGGCGCGGATTCGCCCGTTGATGTGTGTTCAAACGCCGGCAAATTCAGGGATTGCAGGGCGCTTGCCAGTTGCTCGATGTCGTCGTCGCTTTGCCAGTCGGAAAAAGAGAGTTTGATAAACGAGCCATTGCGCTGCTGAAAACGCATGGAAACATCAATACCAGCGTGTATGCCCTGGTCGCTCAACCGTTGCAGAACCTCTTGCGCTGGCTTGGACACTTCAATGGTGAATTCGTTAAAGAACGGAGTATTGGCAAAGACCGGGCGAATACCGTTTACCGTGGAGAGTTTTTTCCATGTGATGTGTGCCGAAGTAACGCTGGCAACACAGGCGTCGCGCATGCCCGTTTCACCGCGGGCAAGAATCGCAGCTCCCGCCAGCGTGGCCAGGAATGCCTGATTAGAGCAAATATTGGAGGTCGCTTTTTCCTTGCGGATGTGTTGTTCACGGGTGGAGAGAACCATTACACGACATTCGCGTCCTGCCTCATCCAGCGATTTACCGACAAAACGTCCCGGAGTTTGGCGAATATCGTTCTTTACATTGTCGTTGTAGCGGATACCGAACACGCCGAGACCCGGGCCGCCGAAATTCGGGCCGATTGCCAGATGTTGACCTTCACCGACCAGCATATCCGCACCCTTTTCCCCGAATTCCGTCGGTGGCTTGAGTCCACCGGTGGACAAAGTCATCGGATCAATAATCGCGACCACTTTGACGCCATGGCGATGACCGAGATCCGTCAAGGCGTCGACATCCTCCAGATTGCCAAACGTGTTGATCTGGGGAAAGGCCAGTGTGCCGATGATGGCGGCATCTTTTTGCAGGATTGCCTCCAGTGCAGTCAAATCCATGACACCGCGGTTTTCATCCATGGGCGCCTCAATCAGGGTGAACGCGGTATCGCGGATTTGCGTGCGTACAACCTCCAGGTCGCCTGGATATATGCCCTGGGAAACGACCACATGGGTGGCGTTCTTCTTCAGGCGCAAACCGACGCAAAGCGATTCGTAAAGAGCCGTGGAACGGTCGTATAAGGAAGAATTGATCGCCTCAAAACCAGTCAGTTGTGACATCAGGCTCTGATAGATCCAGTGGGTCATCAAAGTTCCCTGACTGCGCTCTGGCTGGTATGGCGTATAGGCGGTAGTCAGATTGCGGATACCCGACACAAATGGAACAATCGGATGCACCTTGTACTGGGGGAGTCCATCACCAATAAAGGAAATCTTCCGACGATTTTTTTCACTGATTGCCTGTAAATGGTTGGCCAGCTCATCGTAGGTCAGTTCTGCAGGCAGATCGAGATCACCCGTGTAGCGTACTTCCTCGGGAATGTGGTGGTATAGCTCCTCCAGTTTGGAAATGCCGACAACCTCCATCATTTTCCGCAGTTCCTGCTCGGATGCAGGAATGTAGTGACGGCTGTTTTCGCGTTCAGCAATGTAAGGAGAGTCCAGAGAAATCTTCATAAATATCAAGACATTCATATATGATGATATGTCATCGGCAAGGAATCTTCTTGTTCATTGGTGAAAATCCGTATGGGTACCGTTTCAAAGAGCCTCGCGCGAAGTCGCGAGGCTGCGAAGAATTAATGGGTATGGCTTGCTCCGAGCGGTCAGCAAGCAGCATGTCAGACAGGATGATTTTCAGGGGTTGAGGAGGATCATACTTGCCGAGGGGGAGGGATTGGGTCAGTTTTGACGGGCATATGACGCAATCACAATTTTATGTAGGAGTCGATGGTGGCGGTACCAAGACCGCGTATTTGCTGGTGGATGGCACGGGAAAAATCGTAGCCAGCCATACCGGACCAGGATGTAATCCCTCCTCGGTAGGTGAGGCCCGCGCCACGGAATTGGTCCATGATGGTATCCGTCAGTTGCTGCAGGAAGAGCATGTGGCGCCTTCTCAGATTGGCCGTCTGCTGTTGTGTATGGCGGGAAGCCGCATTTTCTGGCGCAAGATGCTACAGGAGAATCCGCCGTTGTCAGGGGTACCTTCCCGTGCGGTCGGCGATCATTATCCAGTATTGGAGCTGGGTACTCGTGGGCAGCCGGGTATCGTATTGCATGCGGGAACAGGTTCTTTCATTGTGGCCCGTGATCCCAAGGGCGAGGTGAGGATCGGGGGAGCAATCGGTTATTTGCTGGGCGATCCAGGAAGCGGCTTTGAACTCGGACGCCTGGCGATTCAGAAGGTTTCCCTGCAGACGCAGGGTCTTGGTGAACGCGGACCCCTGTGGGATCTGGTGACTGAGAAATTTCAGTTTACGGATATGGAGGGAATGGTGCGCGAGGTGTATCATAGGGCCTCTTTTGTGGCAGATGCCGCTGCGCTGGCTCCTGATATTATTCGTTTGGCATCCGAGGGGGATCGCCATTGCCGTGATATTATCCAGGAGGCGGTTGCACCATTCCTGCGTTGGGCGTCCATGATGATGGAGTCGACAGGACTGGAAAAGTTGCCCGGTTACAAGGCTGCCATCAGTGGAGCAATTCTGCGCAGCCCTGTCGTACAGGAGTTTGCCCGCCCATTCTGGCGCGACCTCGGACACGAATGGAATTTCGTCGAAATCACAGGTTCTCCAGCCGAGGGGGTCGCCTCTATTGTAGCCCGTGAGTAAATAGATCCTCACACGCAGCGCCGCTTTGTGAGTACTGGTACAGTTTGGCGGACTGATTGCGGAAGCGGCAGGCGTCCTGCGCGCAAAAGCCAGTAGTATCGGTTGCGTGCTTCATATTGAGGATGCCCTTATTGCGGCGACGGCGCTTGAGCATAAACTGACTCTGGTGACCCGCAATACGTCCGATTTTGATGTCACTGGCGTTACTCAGGTGAATCCTTGGAATATGTAGATACCTGGTCGGTTGAGACTTTTTTCGGCGTTTGATTGACAGCTATAGTCAGATAATCTATCCCAATTCAGTATAGATTTATGCATGACGAGAACCAATCGAGTGCCAGCAAGAGTCATACACCCGCTATGTGGTACGCAGCGAGGAACCAGGGGTGTCTATAAGGGATTGGTCGTTTGAGTTACCCAGTCTTGCTGAAAAATGAAGATTCGGAAATTACTGTTTTGTGCGCTCGGATTACTCCTACTAGCTGGCATACTCTGGCTGGGGCGCGTATCAGGAGGGATTGGTGCGGTGGAAATCCTCAATGTTTCCTACGATCCGACTCGTGAGCTGTACAAGGAGTACAATCGTTTATTTGCTGACAATTGGCAGAGGGAAACCGGGGAGAGGTTGATTGTGCGTCAATCGCACGGTGGTTCCAGCAAACAGGCACGCCTGGTGATTGACGGGTTGCGCGCGGATGTGGCAACCTTGGCATTGGCAGCGGATATTGATGTCCTGGCTGACCGGGGATTGACGGACGAGAATTGGCAACAGCACTTGCCGTACAACAGTGCGCCATACCGTTCGACGCTGGCTTTTCTGGTACGCAAGGGAAATCCTAAAAACATTAAGGATTGGGGAGACCTGGTGCGCAAGGATATCGCCGTGATTACTCCCAACCCGCGTACATCGGGAGTGGCCCGCTGGAATTATCTGGCCGCATGGGGATGGGCGTTGCGGGAGTTTGGCGGCGACGAGGTAAAAGTGATGGATTATATGAAGCGACTCTACGCGAACGTTCCCGTGCTGGATACTGGTGCGCGGGGAGCTTCGGCAACCTTTCAGGAGAGGGGGATTGGCGATGTGTTGATCAATTGGGAAAACGAGTTGTTGTTGTCGCAGCATCTCAAGGCGGGAGAGTTCGAGTTGGTTGTGCCTTCGCGCAGCATTCTGGCTGAACCCGTGGTGGCGCTGATTGATCGCAATGTGGATCGCAAGGGGACGCGCGCGGTGGCTGAGGCGTATTTGCAGCAACTCTATTCGGATGAAGCACAGGAAATGGCTGCGAGGCATTTCTATCGTCCAAGTAATCCCGAGATTCTTGCACGATATCGGGATCAATTTCCGCATGTTGAACTGTTCACTGTCGACGAAGTGTTTGGCGGCTGGCGCAAAGCCAATCGCAAACATTTCGAAGATGGAGGAACCTTTGAACAGATTTATTTACAGCCATGAAGAGCGCGGGAACGCAGGCAGGCAAACGCAAGGGGCGTGTGAACAGGCGGGTGATTCCCGGCTTTGGGCTGTCACTGGGGATTACCCTCAGTTATCTCAGCCTATTGGTCCTGATCCCGCTCTCAGCTATTTTTATTCGCACTTCAGGCATGGGCTGGGACGAGTTCTGGACAGCGGTGACATCGCGTCAGGTGGTGGCCTCCTATAAAGTGACCTTTGGGATTTCGTTGCTGGCTGCGCTGGCTAATTTTTTCTTTGGTCTGGTTGTTGCCTGGGTGATTGTCCGTTACAGATTTCCAGGTCGCAAGATTGTCGATGCCCTGGTGGATCTGCCTTTTGCGCTGCCGACCGCGGTAGCAGGGATAGCGCTGACCGCTTTATATGCGCCCAACGGTTTCCTGGGACAGTATTTTTACTCGTGGGGGATTGAGACCGCATATTCCAGGATCGGGATATTCATTGCGCTGACCTTTGTTGGCTTGCCCTTTGTGGTACGCACCGTGCAACCAGTGATTGAAGATCTGGATGCCGAAATGGAAGAGGCCTCCGCGTCGCTTGGCGCGAGTCGGTTGCGCACCTGGTTTCGAATTATTCTACCAGCCATCCTGCCAGCCTTGATTACTGGTTTTGCGCTCTCCTTTGCGCGTGCGATAGGAGAATACGGCTCCGTCATTTTCATATCGGGCAATATGCCGTTGAAGACAGAAATCACACCCCTGGTGATTGTGAAGTTTCTGGAGCAGTATCAGTATCCGCATGCGACTGCGGTGGCCAGTGTGATGTTGGTGGCTTCGTTTATCCTGTTGTTCCTGATCAATATGTTGCAGCGCTGGATGGAGTCGGTTGGAAAGGCCCGTCACTAAATTTCTGAAAATTTCGTCTATGTCCTCCATTGTCTCCAGATTTCGTTTTGAACCGTTACCGCGCACACAGACAGCCATTACGGAGCCTTTTTGGATGCGCTGTCTGCTAATTGGCGTAGCGCTTGGTTTTCTTCTACTGTTCCTGTTTATCCCGCTTCTTTCGGTTTTTTATGAAGCGTTGCGACAGGGGGTGAGCCTCTATTTGGCTTCGTTTGAGGACAGCGATGCCGTATTTGCCATCTGGATGACCCTGAAAGTGGCATTGATTACAGTCCCGATCAATACGGCCTTTGGTCTGGCGGCAGCGTGGCTGATTACCAAATTTTCATTTCGCGGCAAGAGTCTGCTGACTACCATTATTGACCTGCCTTTTGCCGTTTCACCCGTGATTGCAGGTCTGATCTTTGTATTGGTGTTTTCCACACGCCATGGCTGGTTTGGTCCGTTTCTGGAAGAACACGGCATACAAATTCTGTTTTCAACGCCAGGAATTGTGTTGGCGACATTGTTTATTACCCTGCCGTTTGTCGCGCGCGAGCTGATTCCCGTCATGCAGTTGCAGGGCAACGATGAGGAGTATGCCGCTCTGACATTGGGAGCGAGCGGCTGGCGGACGTTCTGGCGAGTGACCTTGCCCAATGTCAAATGGGGATTGTTTTACGGAGTTGTTCTCTCCAACGCGCGCGCAATGGGGGAGTTCGGTGCGGTGGCGGTCGTTTCAGGTAACATCAAGGGGGTCACCAGTACCATGCCGCTGTATATCGAAACACTCTATCTGGAGTATCAAACCGTACCCGCGTTTGCACTGGCGTCCATTCTGACCCTGCTGGCGCTGGTAACCCTATTGTTGAAGAACTTTATTGAATGGCGCATACAGCGTTCCCGCGATTCCATCGGTTAACTTTTCAGAAACTTTCCCATGAGCATACAAGCCCTCAATATTACCAAGACATTCGGCCGTTTTACGGCGCTGGATAATGTCAGTCTGGAAGTCCCGACGGGAAAACTGGTGTCGTTGCTCGGTCCCTCAGGATCGGGAAAAACCACGTTGTTGCGTATTCTGGCGGGGCTTGAATTTCCAGATGCCAACCTGGGGGGACAGGTCTTATTTCACGGCGAGGATGTCTCCAATGTACCCGCTGGAAAACGCGGAGTCGGTTTTGTGTTCCAACATTACGCATTGTTCAAACACATGACCATTGCGGAGAATATTGCATTCGGTATCCATGCCAAACCACGCAAGGATCGACCCTCCAAGTCTGAAATACAGGATCGGGTGGCAGAATTACTGAAACTGGTACAGTTGGACGGGCTACAACGGCGCTATCCCAGTGAGCTGTCGGGTGGACAGCGTCAGCGTATCGCCCTGGCGCGCGCATTGGCTGTGGATCCAGGAGTTTTGTTATTGGACGAACCGTTTGGGGCGCTGGATGCCAAGGTGCGCAAGGATCTGCGCCGCTGGTTACGCACCTTTCAGGAGGAGATTGGTCTTACCACAGTGTTTGTGACACACGATCAGGAGGAAGCTCTGGAACTGGCTGACGAAGTTGTGGTGATGAACAATGCCAAAATCGAGCAGGTCGGCGATCCACAGAGTGTGTATGATCGGCCTGTTTCTCCGTTTGTCATTGAGTTCCTTGGCAATGTCAACCGCTTCACTGCAGGGATTAATCCCAAAGTCATTCAGGAGGACAATGTTTACTATGTGCGTCCGCACGATGTCGATATCCGCAAGGAGGATGTATCCTCTCACCAGTATGTCATTCGCGCCAAGGTGCAACACGTTTTCTCCGCAGGAAATTTTGGACGCGTTGCTTTGGAACGCATTGGCAACAGGGAGCCGTTTGAGGCGGAGATTTCACGCGAACGCCTGCGTGAGTTGGAAATTGAACCTGGAGACGAAGTCTCGGTCGTTTTTCGTCATGTGCGCCTGTTCCCCAAGGGGAAACTGACCGAAGCCGACGTGTCCGAGGACGGAGCGCTTAAAGAGATTTCTGATTAATTGGCGTTAGGGCGTCATCGGACGTATTTCAACTAACGGGTAATCTTATCGATAGGCCCGAATGGCTCTGGAAGGCCCGTGTCGATGGTTCGTAATGGGTAGAGGCAATCTCCGAGTGTGCCAACATGCGATGTAAGGAGCGGCTTTACGCCGCGACCCAAACGTTGTGTGGGCAATGGTCGCGGCGTAATGCCGCTCCTACAGGAAACGAAGGCCATTTTCGATAAGTCGGGGTTTTTTAAAAAAATATATTGACAGTACATACATTTAATCTATATAAAAACAGTATAGATTATGAATAAAGAATCATACACACAGACAACGGGGCAAGCGGAGTGGCTTTCCCTGATAGAGCGCAGGATCAATGGGCTGCGTTTTGGCGCGATCCAGATCGTGATCCATGAAGGCAAGGTGACGCAGGTGGAGATCACGGAAAAAACGCGGTTTGCACAGAACCAGAGTCGTACTGGGGAATCCGTATCGGCGGGATAAGAGAATTTCAGGAGTAACCGGACTACCGGGGACAAAGGAATCAAGAAATGGATCCGTTGGGATCCGAAGCTCGTTTACCGGACGACCAGAGACGAAGCACAGCAAAACAATCATTATGAAAATCAAGACACTGATTACATTACTGGCTGGGAGCTTCCTGTTTACCGGAGGACTTGGCATTACAGCACACGCACAATCGGGAGGCTCGATAGAGTTCCTGAATGTATCGTACGACCCGACGCGGGAATTGTACAAAGATTATAACGCGGCCTTTGCGAAGCATTGGCAGGAAAAGACAGGGCAGCGTTTGAATTTACGCCAGTCACATGGGGGGTCGAGCAAGCAGGCACGGGCGATCATCGACGGTATTTCTGCGGATGTGGCGACCCTGGCATTGGCTGCGGACATTGACGCTTTGGCCAAGGAAGGTTTCTTGCCTGCTGATTGGCAGAAACGTCTGCCGAAGAACAGCGCGCCTTACCAGTCCACGCTGGCATTTTTGGTGCGCAAGGGAAACCCGAAGAACATCAAAAACTGGGATGACCTGGTTCGCCCGGATGTGAAGGTGATCACGCCAAATCCCAAGACATCGGGTGTGGCTCGCTGGAACTATTTGGCAGCCTGGGGCTGGGCGGAAGAGCACTTTAAGGGTGACGAAGCCAAAGTGGTCGATTACATCACCAAGCTGTACCACAATGTTCCCGTATTGGATACAGGGGCACGCGGATCTTCCACAACATTTCAGGAGCGCGGCATTGGTGACGTCCTGATCAATTGGGAGAATGAACTGCTGCTGGCGCTGAAGAATCACGGTGACAAGTTTGAAATCGTAGTGCCATCTGTCAGTATTCTGGCAGAGCCGACCGTGGCTGTTCTGGATCGCAATGTAGACAAACGTGGAACGCGTGAAATTGCCCAGGCCTATCTGGAGTATCTCTATTCGGATGAAGGGCAGGACATTGCGGGTAAGCATTTTTACCGTCCCAGCAATCCCGAGATTCTGAAAAAGTATGCTCATCAGTATCCGAATATCAGACTGTTCACCATTGACGATGTGTTTGGTGGATGGACCAAGGCTACGGATAAGCACTTTGTAGACGGTGGGATATTTGACCAGATCTACCTGAAAAAATAAAGACTGACTGAAATATGCAGCCGCCTGTGCCTGCGCTGCGGGCAAGGCGGCTGCTCTCCACCACCTCAATTGAACTGTCAACCCAGGCATAGGCTACGACTGCGGAGCCGCGCCAAAATTACTTGGGATCATCATGAGTCATTCTTTCAATCAATCCGCCAGTGTACTATTGGGATCAGGGAAAAGCATCCAGCGTAAACGCCGTATCAATCGCCAGGTGATACCTGGATTCGGGCTATCACTCGGGATCACGCTAAGCTATCTCGGGTTACTGGTATTAATTCCTCTCTCTTCTATTTTTATCCGCAGTGCAGGGATCGGCTGGGATGAGTTTTGGAGCGCCATCAGTTCACGCCAGGCCGTGGCCTCTTATGAGATTGCATTCGGTATTTCTTTGCTGGCAGCGATCGCCAATTTTTTCTTTGGTCTGGTGATTGCCTGGGTGATCGTGCGCTACCGCTTCCCTGGGCGCAAGCTGGTGGATGCCTTTGTCGATTTACCCTTTGCGTTGCCTACCGCGGTGGCGGGTATTGCACTTACCGCCTTGTATGCCCCGAATGGCTGGCTGGGAACGTTTTTTTATCAATGGGGTATTGAAACAGCCTATTCACAGGTGGGAATTTTCATTGCGCTGACATTCATTGGGCTGCCTTTTGTGGTGCGCACCGTGCAGCCTGTTATTGAAGACCTGGATGCCGAAGTGGAAGAGGCTTCCGCATCACTGGGAGCGGGCCGCTTACGAACTTGGTTCAAGATTGTGTTTCCAGCCATTTTTCCCGCGTTGATTACCGGTTTCGCCCTGTCGTTTGCACGGGCAATAGGGGAGTATGGGTCGGTGATTTTCATATCGGGTAACATGCCCCTCAAAACGGAGATCACACCATTGGTAATCGTCAAATTTCTGGAGCAGTACCAGTACTCACATGCGACCTCTATTGCCAGTGTCATGCTGGTTGCGTCGTTTCTCCTGTTGTTTCTGATCAACATCCTGCAGCGCTGGACTGAGTCTGTAGGGAAATCGCGTCATTAAACGCCGGTTACAGAATATATCCATTTCGACAACTCCTTTATATGTCCTCCATTGTATCCAGATTTCGATTTGAACCGCTGCCGCGTACGCAAACAGCCATTACGGAGCCTTTCTGGGTTCGTTTTCTGCTGATCGGGATCGCGCTCAGTTTCCTGTTATTGTTTTTGTTCATACCACTGATAGTGGTCTTTTATGAGGCGCTCCGCCAGGGAGTCAGCCTGTATTTCGCATCGTTTGAGGACAGTGATGCCGTGTTTGCGATCTGGATGACGCTGAAAGTCGCCTTGATAACGGTTCCTTTGAATACCGTTTTCGGGCTGGCGGCAGCCTGGTTGGTGACCAAGTTTTCCTTTCGTGGCAAGAGTTTGCTCACCACCCTGATCGACCTGCCATTTGCCGTATCCCCTGTCATCGCAGGGTTGATCTTTGTATTGGTGTTTTCCAGTACACACGGTTGGTTTGGGCCGATTGTATCCGAGTACGGGATCAAAATTATATTTTCCACACCAGGTATTGTATTGGCTACCCTGTTTGTGACCCTGCCGTTTGTTGCCCGTGAATTGATTCCCGTCATGCAGATGCAGGGCAATGATGAAGAGTACGCGGCCTTGACATTGGGAGCGAGCGGATGGCGCACCTTTTGGCGGGTGACTCTGCCCAATGTCAAATGGGGATTATTTTATGGTGTGGTTCTTTCCAATGCCCGTGCGATGGGGGAGTTTGGTGCGGTGGCCGTAGTTTCGGGAAACATCAAGGGAGTGACCAGTACCATGCCGCTCTATATTGAAACCCTGTACCTGGAGTATCAGACCGTACCTGCGTTTACGCTCGCTTCAATACTGACTTTCCTGGCGTTGGTCACCCTGTTGCTGAAGAACCTTATCGAGTGGCGTATGCACCAGACAAGAAACGTATAAGCCTCAATAAACTGAACCTTAACGAACAACTGATTTTTTATGAGTATACAAGCACTCAACATCACCAAGACATTTGGCCGCTATACCGCACTGGACAATGTAAGCCTGGAGGTACCGACAGGGAAACTCGTTTCATTGCTGGGGCCATCAGGATCGGGAAAAACCACACTCCTGCGCATTTTGGCAGGGTTGGAGTTTCCTGACGCCAGCGGTGGAGGGCAGATTCTCTTTCACGGCGAAGATGTCTCCAGCGTATCAGCAGGCAAACGCGGTGTGGGATTCGTATTCCAGCACTACGCCTTGTTTAAACACATGACAATTGCCGATAATATCGCCTTTGGTATCAAGGCAAAACCGCGCAGGAATCGTCCATCCAGGTCTGAAATACAGGATCGTGTGAGTGAGCTGCTTAAACTGGTGCAACTGGATGGGTTGCAGCGGCGCTATCCAAGCGAACTGTCTGGCGGACAGCGTCAGCGTGTTGCGCTCGCCCGCGCATTGGCAGTGGATCCCGAAGTATTGCTGCTCGATGAACCCTTTGGCGCGCTGGATGCCAAGGTGCGCAAGGATCTGCGTCGTTGGCTGCGTACGTTTCAGGAGCAGATTGGCATTACCACGGTATTTGTAACGCACGATCAGGAAGAAGCCCTGGAATTGGCGGACGAAGTCGTTGTCATGAACAATGCGAAAATCGAGCAGGTCGGAGACCCGCAGAGCGTCTATGACCGACCTGTGTCGCCGTTCGTGATAGAGTTTCTGGGGAATGTGAATCGTTTCAGCGCAGGAATTGAAAAGTTGCGTGAGGACGATGCGCTTTATGTGCGGCCACATGACGTGGATATTTTGCGCGATGAAGTAGCCGACACTCCCTATGCCATCAAGGCGAGAGTGCAGCATATCTTTTCCGCGGGCAATTTCGGGCGTGTGGCGTTGGAACGGCTTGGAGTAAACGAGCCTTTTGAAGCAGAGGTTTCACGCGAGCGTTTACGCGAACTGAATATACATCCTGGAGATGAAGTGTCGGTTGTATTCCGTCATGTCCGCTTATTCCCGAAAGGCAAACTGACTGAAGCAGACATTGAGGATGGTGTGCTGCGGGAAGTTCACTCCAGCCAGGATGCGCCCGTTTTTAACTAATCTGACAGTAGGATACTGAATCAAAGAAATGATTATGGATACTGAATCAAAAGAATATCTGACGATAGGCGAAGTCGCTGGCTATCTGGGCTGGTCAGTCCGTTTTGTTGAGGGACTGGTGCGCGGAGAAAAACTCTCTGCGCATGAAGTCAACGGAGAGTGGCGCTTCTCTCGCGAAGAGTTGGTGGATTGGCTCAATCGTAAGTTGCAGACGTTGGATGTCATTCGTATTGGCGAATTGGAGAGTACCCTGGAAGGTGAGTTATTGGCCGATGGCACTTTTCAACGGGTACGCGCAGACCGACTGAGCTCCCAGCTGCCGCTGGATGCCATAGATCTGGATGTTACGGTACAGAGTAAAATTGGCGTGCTGCAGCATCTTGTGCATTTGGCGGAACGATCTTCCAAACTGGACGATAGGGAGGCTCTTTATGTTTCATTATTGGAACGAGAGGCTCTGTACAGTACCGCATTGCCGCAGGGAGTCGCCATTTGCCATCCGCGCAAACCTTTGCCATCTGCTATTCGCGGTTACGCACTGGCATTTTTGCGCACTCATCAACCCGTCCATTTTGGCGCGGATGATGGCGAAGGAACATATTTGTTTTTTTTATTCTGCGCACCCGATGAACGGGCTCATCTGCACGGATTGGCCAGACTGGCACGGATTCTTACGCCATCTGTGATTGCCGCTCTGAAAATGGCCAGTTCCGCGGCTGATGTGTTGGGGCTGATTCACGGCAGAGAATTAGAAATCACCGATGACGTTAAATCGGACTGAGCAGGAATAATGCTTTTCCTTGCAGGAGCGGCTTTATGCTGTGACCCAAACGTTGGGAAAGTCTGGTCGCGGCGTAAGCTCCTACTACACCTGGCAAGGAGCGGCATCATTCGGGGAATGGACCTTTCTGTAAAAAAACTGAATGTAACTATTATTTTTTTATTGAAAACAGGTCTCAATACTACACGAATAGCGGACGATGAGTGAAACGATCAAAGTGTATTACGGGACCGTAACCGGTACTGCCGAGGATTTGGCCAATCGGGTTGGTAAGCGCCTGCAGGAGCTTGCCCTGCCAGTGGAAGTGCAGGATATGGGCTCGGTCTCGATTGATCAATTGGGTAATGACGGTACCGTTATTATTGTGATTAGTACCTGGGGCGAGGGTGATCCTCCTGCGGATGCCGAGGATGTTTGCTATGAGCTGTACGATGGCAAGGCTGGCGATCTGTCCAGGGTGAGGTATTGCGTGTTGGCTCTCGGTGACTCCAGCTACGATGATTTTTGTGGTTGTGGGCGCAAAGTTGACGAAGCCTTGCAGGGTGCGGGTGCCCAACAGATTTTATCCAGGGTCGACTGTGACGTCGATTATGAAGATGCCTTTGACCAGTGGTTGGAAAAACTGGCTGATGCCCTGAGTCAGGCTTGAAAACCGTTTACTGCCTTTTATGGCAGAAGCAGTCTTTCGTGTGGTCGTTGACCATGCCGATGGCCTGCATATAGGCGTACATGATCGTAGTGCCAACAAAGGTCATGCCACGTTTTTTGAGGTTTTTGGAGATGGCGTCTGATTCGACAGAACGAGAGGGAATATCTTTCAGGGTGATTCGTTGCGTGTGTAATGGTTTTCCGTCTACAAATTGCCAGACATAAGCATCGAATGAGCCGAACTCTTTTTGAATATCCAGAAAGACGCGGGCATTCTGGCGTGTGGCAAATACCTTCAGCCGATTGCGGATAATGTCTGGATTATCGAGTTGTCGCGTGAGTTCCTCATCCGTCATGCGGGCAACCCGTTGCGGGTCGAACCGATGAAATGCCTTGCGATAACCATCGCGTTTCTTCAGCACTGTTTCCCAGCTCAGACCCGCCTGGGCTCCTTCCAGAATCAGCATTTCAAAATGCTTCACATCATCGTGAACAGGCACGCCCCATTCCAGGTCATGATATTCGACATAGAGTGGGTTTGTTAGGTTTACCCAACCACAGCGTGTTGGTTCAGAAATGGACGAAGTGGACATGCTGGACAGAGTGGATTGGGTAGACAAGGGGGAGGGATGGTGGGCTTATCATGAAACCCCTCGACAAGCTCGGGGTAAACCCTTACAGGATCGGGGTAAACCCCTCGACAAGCTCGGGGTAAACAGGATAGACGCGTTGAATGGCTTGTTATGGAGTTCAGCGAGTGGTGGTGGGAGCTGGATTCGAACCAGCGTAGGCGTAAGCCAGCAGATTTACAGTCTGCCCTCGTTGGCCACTTGAGTATCCCACCGAGAAGAAAGGGACAAGTAAGAGGTATTTTTAAACTCTTGCCAAGAGTTTTTTCTCTACGCCGTACAATAATCGTCGGATTCAGTTTTGACCTTCTGCGGAAAGCTGTTGATCCAATCTTTGAGCGGTCATCTGGTACACATCAAGAATGGCCTGCAATGCCATCGGGTGAAACGGATGCGGGATCAAACTGGCCACCAAATCCTGAATCACGTTTTCATTGAAGTCTGTTTTACGCATAAGGATTGCAGTCAGATGCATCCTCTCAAGAATTTCGGGAAACTCCTGTTCGAAAAACTCGTAAAGCTGTATGCGGGATTGCAGAAGGTGTTGATTGCGATACAGAGTCTGAATCAGGGGATGATTTACTTCAGGGATGGGAAACCTGGCTTCCTGTCGATACTCCTCATTTTTGAAAAATACATCCTGTAACAAGCGAACCATATATTCGGACACACTGAGACCCCGTTCGGCGGCTCGAGTTTCGACTTTCTTGATCAAGGAATCAGGACATGTAAAACTCAGAACACCCGAAGATTTTGGTTCTTGAGGGGGGCTCTCTGGTGGTGACATATGGCACTTGGTAAACGGTTATTTTTCGTATAAATGCAGGTTGGGGCCAAGAATAAAAAACTATCATCTTGATTCTTATTAGAGATTTTGCTTCGATCAGCAACTTTGCTGGGGGGCCTAGCTCAGTTGGTTAGAGCGCTTGCTTCACACGCAAGAGGTCCCGGGTTCGAGCCCCGGGGCTCCCACCATCGTGTTTCCATGGCCATGGGAAGTGGACAAGCTGGACAGAATGGGCGGGGTGCTTTTCTAAAGGGCGGGGAGATGGGGCTTCTTTATGGCTCCTATAGGTCTCATGAGAAGGAATCATAGTCCTCAGGAAGAGGCTCGGGGTAAACAGGACGGGCTTGTCGGCAGCCTGACATGAGTCCTTCGGCTAAAAACTTAGGGCAAGCGTGTCGAATGGTGCCCAAGGGGGGACTCGAACCCCCACACCTCGCGGCACA
>CAZYDZ010000003.1:16278-30637 GCA_964646535.1 uncultured Opitutaceae bacterium | reverse complement strand
GTCAGCCCTGCGGAAGAAGTCAGCAACAGGAAAAACGGCTTGTTTTTAACTCTTTTGCCTGTAAAAATAGAAGACTTACGACCATGATTATTTTTTCGTTTGTTCTTCTTGTCCTGTTGGTCCTTGTCTACATCAAACGTGATGAGCTGGGAGAGAAAGCCAAACCGCTGATGGTGGCGCTCACTCTGATGGTGTTTGTCGTGGGGCTGGTCAAGTTGTTTTCACCAAAACATGATGGCGCCGAGGAATTTCTGCAGGAAAGCCAGGTGATCGCAGAGGGAGCCGCGCCGAGAATTGCCGAACTGGTAGGCACAGGCCCGGTTGTCATGGTGGATCCCATGCAGGGCAAGCGAGGGCCCATGTTGCTGATGGCCAAGGAACTCGAAAAGCATAATGTACAGATTGCAGGATTCGTCTCTCCCATTACGGAGGAGGACACCGTGGATCCCTATTCCCCACTGCTCGACTTGACACCAAACAGGCTTAAAGCCATTGCGGAAGAATATCCTGACAGCAAGGCCATCATTTCCCCCAACCGCATCAACTATGAAATCAAGAGTTTCCCTGAACTGGGCAACCGTTTCCTGATTTTCGTCGACCAGGAATATATGTTCGACTTGGGATGGCTGATCCGAATGGTTCAGACTAATGTTGCGCGACTGGCGATTGTGCGAAATATCAAACCTGAAGGGCCGCCCATGCAGCTCGACGATCCCAATTACTTCAACAGCCGCTTTTTCCTGATGGACAAAAACAACATGTGGGATGTCGGCAGACACATGGGCCTGATTGATTAATGCAACAGCCCCAAGGCTTCCCTGCCAGACATATCTTCGTGAATTCCGAGGGCCTTTGCCTTTTGTGACACTGCTACGATTTTGGCATCCAGCATGTCCTCATAGCTTTTCACACCCGTCACGATTGCAACAGCCTCGTCCAGTTTATCCGCTGTTTCCACTTTGAAGTAGCCACAACCAAGAAAGCCACGGTCGCCCTGGATCATCAGGATATTGGCCTTCTCAGTAGCCACATGGGCACCGCGATACGTATTACCATCAACAACAACTTCTTCCATTACCCCATGCTAAAGAGTACCCCTTACGGAAACCAGCCTTAATTCTCTGTAGGAGCGGCTTCGCCGTGGGATCATTCATTTCTGAGGTCGCGGCATAAAGCCGCTCCTACAAAAGATATGTGTTGTTTGAAATGCCGGGTGCTGTAAGCCGGATTCTGTTCCGTCCAATATGAACGGAGGCATTCATTTCTCTATCTGGCTTACGCCAGATTCCAGCCCGAAGGCCAGATGCAACCTACCCGGAATCGACAGGCGGGCCACCCGATTCCTTATTTGGTCTTGCACCAGACTGGGTTTTTCCTGCCGTGCCAGTCACCTGAACACGCGGTGGGCTCTTACCCCGCCATTTCACCCTTACCTGTTGTCAGACAACAGGCGGTTTATTTTCTGTGACACTTTCCGTCACTTTCCCTTACGGAAAGCGCCCCGACTTTCATCGGGAGTCCTGCCCTATGGTGTCCGGACTTTCCTCTCCATTTTGCAACAGAGCGAATGCCCGCACCCAGACAATTTCAAACAACAACCGAAAATCTAACCGAAAACGTATCAAAAGGAAAGCGTCCAATCCAAGGGTATAAGCAACCATGATACCAAAGTCCTGAATATCCCGCTCTGGTCACTAATGGGATGTGTGACCTACGAACCAGATTCCGGGCTTTCGGAGGCTGCTTTTTTGCGCGGTGTGCGTTTTTTTGCCACTTTCTTCACGGGAGCCTCCTTGCTCTCTTCGGCAGGCTTGATGCTCGCACCCTTGTCTGTGGATTCCTTCCTACGAACCGCACGCTTCACGGGGCTTGCCGAAACAGGAGCTGCCGACTTTGCAATGGCAGGCGCTTCCGCCTGTGGCCGTTTTGCTGCGTCCAACGGGCTCTGCCGCAGTGTGTTGACAGGCTTGGGCTGCTCCATTTTCTCCTGTACCGCGGAACTTTTCTCCTCAAATGGCTTTCTGTCCTGTGGCAGGGGGCGACGCTTGCGATTGCGATTGGAACGGGAGGCTTTCCTATCAGATTCAGCACCAGCAGCAGCGGGCTGTTGCTGGGAATCTTTCCGTTCTGCCGCGGGCTGCCGCGCTTCCGGCCCTTTTGCAGAAACATCCTTACTCTCGGGCTCTCCAGACGCTTTTTCCGCAGAAGCTGCAGGCACGGTTCCATTCTGACCCTCTTCCCTGTGCCGTCCACGACGGCGACGACGACGGCGACGCTTGCGCCCATCGGAATCACCCTCCTGCCTGGCTGACTGCTGTTTGTCGCCAGTACCCTCCGCCGGCTGAACATTCCGCGCAGGCCGATCCGTTGCATCGGCAGCGGAACCGTGTGTCACCTGGCGATCGGATTTCTGTGACACAAAAGACTCTTCTTCCTCGTCATCCTCGTCATCATCATCCATTTCGGGGGCAGGACCATAATCAATCGGCCTGTCCGCCCACTCCAGTTTCTTTTTGGGAGCATTCGACTTGCGCGCAGGCAAAGTGAAGCTCCGTTTGTGCTGATCTTTCTCCAGCGCGGGCGGCAAACGCATGCTCGACAGAGAGACGGGCTGTGCAGGACGCGCAGTGGTCGCCGAAGAATCCTGTGGCTCAGGGCGAATCTCCAAATCAGCAAAAAATCCGCCTCCCTGCTGAAGCAACACACCAGCGATGGACTCTGCCAGAAACTCTCCACTGATCACGGTTGTCTCCTGATCGTGGCTGTTGCCAAGGACACCCACGGGCCTGATACAGGTAACCCGTACCCCCTTACTGCGCACCTCCTCGTATAAACGGCGATAAAAGCGCTGCAACCCATCTTCCAATGCGAGATACAGAGTACCTCCCACACGCGGTCCCCTACCGATCGGCAGACAACACTGCAACAAATGCCCGCGCGCCTGAATGACCCCTGGCAGCAGCATCCTGTTCACCAACAGCGGCAATGTCAGATTGCGCTGTACCTGACTGGACAACTGCTCCGCTGACAACTCCTGAAACGACTGTGCTGAAAACGCATGCGCCAAGTGTACCACAGCCGAAATACTTTTCTCATGATCCAGTATCGCCTGTAAAATAGCTTCTGTCTGCGAAATATCCTGTTGCGGACACTCCAATGGGATAAAATCCATATGAGCAAACCCCCAATCCCGTTTTTCAGAGGCGAGACCGTATACCCGAAATCCCTTCTCCACCAATATTCTGGCCAGCGAAACGCTTCCTTCACTCTCAACTCCTGTTAAAACACAAACATCCATATTACGGAAAATTCAAAAGTACCCCTCCTCCCGCGTCGCCAAATTTGCGAGTTGGAGAAAAGAAAGGGTCAAAATGGCAAAATACCTATTGCTTCGTAAAGTGAAAACGAATGCAGACCGCTATTTTGTGAGAGAGTGGACAGGGCGGCCGCCGATGGTTTTCTTTGTAAGAGCGGCTTTATGCTGCGACCAAACACCATATCGGGTCGCGGCATAAAGCCGCTCCTACAGTGCCTCAGTGACTTGGTTAGTGACCCTTGTTGCGGGCAGCGGGTTGCTGCTGTGATAGACAGTGAATGGCGCCGCCCTCCAACAGGACTTCACGGCAGTTCACGCCGTGTACTACCCGCCCCGGGAACAGCTCCCGCAAAATCCCCAGCACCTGCTCATCGCGTGGCTGGCCATACACGGGAGCAAGCACGGCACCATTCAGGATCAGAAAATTAGCATAGCTACCTGGCAGACGCCGATCGCCATCCCACATGGGCTCGGGCATTGGCAGCGGCACCAGATCGAACGATCCGGCGCGGGAATCCACAAACTGCTCCAGAATCAGGCTGTTTTCCTTCAGAGGCGCATAATTGGGATCATGCGGATTCTCCTCCATAACATGCACCACCGTTTCAGTACTGACAAAACGGGCAAGATTATCAATATGCCCATCCGTGTCATCACCCTCCAATCCGCCAGGCAACCACAGCACTTCACGGACGCCGAGATAACTGCACAAATGCTGCTCAATCTGCTGCTGAGACCAATGCGGGTTGCGATTGGTATTCAGCAACACCTGCGGGGTAGTCATTGCAATACCTGCCCCATTGACCTCCAAGCCCCCCCCTTCGGCAATCAGTGAAGACTGCCAGCGACGCATGCCGAGCCGTTCAGCAATCGCAGCGGGAATCGCATTATCTTGATCCCAGGGCGGAAATTTCCCCCCCCAACTATTGTATTCCCAGTCCACAATAGCCACCTCTCCTGATCTCGAATTACGCACAAACGTGGGGCCACTGTCCCTGCACCAGACATCATTAGTCGCAATCTCAAAATAGTACACTCTCTCCAGAATCGTCTGTTCTGCCTGTAGTAGCGCCCGCACCTGCTCCTTCCACCCCACGGGAATAATCAGATGAACACTCTCATAACGGCTCGCCAACGATACCATACTGGCAAAAAAACGCGGGATCGTATCGAACCTGCCATACCAACGGGATTGATCGTGCGGCCAGGTAAACCAGACTGCCGTCTGCAACTCCCACTCCGCGGGCATGTGAAATCCTGCAGCAGCAGGAGAATCGGGTATTGAACGATCTTCGTATGTATGCAGTCCAATCACAAAGGAAAATAAAGTTAGATGTCATATCCTCACACAGTCCACCCTCAAAAAGCAAAGTTTGTTTGCTTAGAACAAAGGCGTTTTTTCCCTAAGTTAAGAGATGTATCGCTGATAGACTCACAATGTAGGAGCGGCTTTATGCCGCGACCAAGCTCACACGATGTTCGGATTCGCGGCATAAAGCCGCTCCTACATTATGGGACTTAACCGCTGCATTCGCATTTTTCCCTTGCCAACGAGCTGTAATGAGGCAAACGAGAGTCATCACGCAGAACCATAAGATATTTATATACAACAAGATACATAGATAAAAAATTTTCTTCGGAAATTTCGCTGTTTTTTTGAACGTTCTGCTCCCTGTTACGTCTAAATCAGTAATAACACGTTTGTTTTTTCAGATTTAGGTTCTAGTAAGTTTAGTTTGTAGTTTGTTTCGTTTGGGTGTGGTGCCCTCCTTCGGGAGGGCGCCATTTTTTATGGATATTCCTCTTGGTCCCACACACACTTGGGGCATGAATGATTTCCGCAGCTTCTATCGCCAACTCCACCTGAAGGAAAAAACGGTCGTTCTGGATGCCTTTGAAAGCCACCATCTGATCAAGGTGAACCGCGCTCGTACAGGGCAGTCGGTTCGTCTGTTTAACGGCAATGGCGTGGAAGCGGATGCAGAACTGACCAACGCCTCCACGCGCGGAGCCATACTGCAGGTCGGAGCATTGCGCGAAATACCAGAGCCCGCGCATAAAATCGTCGTCGTCCAGGCCATCCCCAAAGGGAAAACCATGGAGCAGGAAATTCGCCGTCTGACAGAACTGGGAGTCTGGGAAATCATTCCTGTGCGCACCGCGCACAGTGAGTTTTCCAAGGCGGAAGAACAGGCCAGTGGACGCCTGGATCGCTGGCAGGGAGCAGCAGTGGAAGGTGCCAAACAATCAGGCAATCCGTGGCTGCTCAGAATCCACCCCGTGCTCTCCTGGTCCGAATGTATGGAACAGGCGCGCGAATGGACGGGAATACGCGCTATAGCCAGCCTCACACCCAACAGTGTCTCCCCCTGTGATTATTTCGCCAGCCAACGCGCGTCTTCAGCCGCTTCCCACACCTATCTGCTCATCGGCCCCGAAGGCGACTTTTCCCAGGCTGAAACAACCGATGCATTGCGCATCGGCTTCACCCCTCTCACACTTGGTCCCCACGTACTGCGCGTCGAGACGGCCGCACTGGCGCTGGTAGCGCTGGCATCGCGTTGGTAAAAGATAAGAGCTGTTTTACGCCGCGACCTGAACGTGGGTGCAGTCTAGTCGCGGCGTAAAGCCGCTCCTACAAGAAAAAACCGTCCCGTTCTTCTTTAGAACAATGCACCTGCGGCTGCGCCGACGGCCGTAATCGGCCCCGACTCGCCCATGCCATCCAGAGTCTTGTTCGCCTTGGAGATCAGTTTCTGGGTGTTTTCATACAAGCCGTCCTCCATAATCAGACGCCCCAAAGTGCCCTTCCCCGAAGTCAACTGCTCACTGAATTTATTGATATTCCCAGTGATACGGGAAATGTCCTCACCGACCTTTTCATTGTAAATCAACATGCCGAGAGCGCCCTGTCCTTTTTTGACGTCGTCAAACACCACCCGAACATCCGCAATCACATCATGCACATCCTTGGAGGCGGATTCCAGATTTGTAGCAATCGTCAGCAGTTTGTCATAGGCTTCAGGGTCATTAATCAATTTGCCGAGCGTCCCCTTGGCCTCGGCCAGATTGGTCGACACACGGTTCAGATTTTCGATGGCTGCGTGCAGATCGGCCGCATTATCATCCACGACTTTTTCGATCTTTTTCGCCACGCCGTCAAATATCCCTGACAGTCCGCCTGTCCCTTCTTCACCTGAAAATCCTGCAACGAGCCCCTCAATCTTATCTCCGATCCCCCCCACCTGGGACAACAGACTGTTCAGATCGGGCGTGGACTGCGTCGGTATCGTCGAATTCGGTTTCAAAAACTGATTTCCCCAATCCTCGGGGGCATTGATTGCCACAAAGTTGGCTCCCAGCAGCCCTGCCATGTCAATTGTGGCATAAGAACCTTCGGGAATCTGATATTTCTCCTCAATGTCGAGGATGGCGACCGCCTTGCCATTTACCAGCTTGGTCTCCTTGACATTACCGATGCGCACGCCCGAGAGACGTACCTCATCCTTGGATTTCAATTGCTTGAGAGTAATGAACTCCCCGCGTACCTGATACACGTTCTTATCTCTGAACAGAGTACTTTCCGACAAGGTTTCATAAGTGGCCCAGATCAACCCGAGGCCGATCAGGAAGGTCAAGCCGACACGAATAGAGAGGATGGCGTTGTTCATAACAGGAATCAGGACTAGGTTTGCAGAAAACGCGGGTTTTCCAAATCAATTTCAGGATATAAAAATTCTTTAATTTTCGGATCCGTATTATCACGCAATTGTTGCGGAGTAGCAACTGTATGAATCGAACCGTCGAACAGTATCGCGATGCGATCTGCAATCGCCAGCGCAAGGTCGCGGTCGTGCGTGACCACAATACTGGTCAGGTTGTTTTCCTTGCGCAACAACCCGATGATCTCACTGATCGTTGCCGCCATGATCGGGTCCAACTCCGAAGTTGGTTCATCATACAGCAGGAGTTGAGGTTCCATTACCAACGCCCTTGCAATGGCCACCCGTTTTTTCATTCCTCCGCTCAATTCGGCAGGCAGCTTGTTGGCCGCATCCCCAAGGGACAGCCTGGCCAGAATCTTCTCCACCCGAGCGCGAATTTCACGCTCATTGCCCAGACGGTGTTCGCGCGGATACAGGGCCAGATTATCGTACACGGAAATGGAATTCAACAAGGCGCCTGATTGAAACACCAATGCCGTATCAATCTTGTCATGTGTTTCCTCCTCTGACGCATCACTCCCCTCAATCAACACTTCCCCCTCATTCGGAATCTCCAGTCCGATGATATTTTTCAGGAGAACCGATTTGCCCGATCCGCTCGGGCCCATCAAGACAAAGATTTCCCCTTTACGGATTTCCAGATTGATATCCTTGAGCACCTCGAAACTACCGAAGGACTTATACAGACCGCGGATGCTGACTCCTACCGCTTTATGTTCATTGTGATCTCGGTGTGGCATGAGGACTAGAGCAAGAGTTTGGTGACAAAGTAATCCAGGATCAGGATCAGGATCAGGGAGGACACGACCGCATTGGTCACGGAGCGACCGATTTCACGCGGTCCGCCGCGCGTGTTCAGCGCGATGGCACAAGAAACCAGGATCACTACGATACCGAACACCTGCGCCTTGATTAAACCATCCAGTACATCTTCAAAAACGAGCAGGTTGGAAAGACTGCTCCAGTAGGCTGCCGAATCCAGGGCAATATGCGGGTTGCCGCTGGAAATCACCTGACCACCAAACCACCCCACAAGAATGGAGGTGATCGTCAGAATCGGCATCATCAGAAACACTGCCGCCATGCGCGGCAAAACCAGTATCCGCTGCGGAGGGATACGCATGGTCACGAGCGCGTCCACTTCCTGATACACCTTCATTGTCGCCAATTCTGCGGCATACGCGGAGCCTACACGGCCCGCCAACAAAATTGCTGTCATTACCGGCCCCAATTCACGCGCCAATGAGAATCCAACGATATTGCCCAGGAACTGCGCCACTCCGAAATCCTTGAGGGAATACCCTGTCTGCAAGGCCAGCACTCCGCCAATAAAGAAGCTCAACACCACTACGATCGGCAGGGTCTGATTGCCGAGAAAATAACACTGATATACAACTCGTCTCCACTGGCGGAACAACATTGGCAATTGATGCAATGTCTGACAAAGCAGGATCATGGTGTTTCCCACGCCAGCCAGAATTCCTTTAATCTTGTTCATAGGATGTGATCAGAGACGAAACCAGAAAAAATGCAGGTGACTTTCATTGGCATCCTGGGACCACCCCAGTAACCCGTACAGAATCTTGAACGAAAAACCACCCTCGCCGGATTTCTGCTGAATGACCGGACCGATGTCAAATCTTTGATTTTCTGCATCCTCTTGCCAGGTAATCAGATTGAACAGGAAATCGTGCCGATAACGGCCCGTCTGTTCATCAATATCCTTACGATACAGCGAAAACAACGGTGTATACAATTCACGCACGGGCGTGTTGTCAGGGAAAAAGACCTCGAACGGACTGAGAAACTGAAACTGCTGCCTGCCCGCTCCATTGTCCCAACTGCTGGAAAAGGGCCAAATGTGTGTCTTGCGGGCAATCGGACTGTTGGGATCCCCCATCCTGCTCTGTCGCATATTCCAAAACAGGAAAAACAGCAGTTGCTCCTTTTCAATCTGCAATCCCGCCTGCTGATAGTTTTCCAGGCGGATCAGCGGCCACATATACCAGCGTTTCACGCGCATATCACCCACCTTGTCACGTCCGTAGGAATAAAACGGTAGCCAGCGCTGCTCCTCGCGCTGTTCCCCCTTGCCTGTCAACCATAACGGCCACAGGTAATGCTGTTCCAGATATGCGGGATTGTCCCGTTCGACGTAGCCAACAAAAGGCCACGGGTAATGCTCGCTGCGCTCGTTGGGGGCCGTCCGACTGGAATAGAAGGGCAACACGCCAAAGCTAACCGTGGGGATGGGTTGATCGAGATGCTCCTGATTGTGATAGTAAATCGGCCAGAACGCGTATTTGCGGTCGTACACACCCTCCTTGTGACGATGGCTGAACAGCGGCCAGATCGAATACCCTCCGCTGCCCGCGCCCGATTGTGTGCGGAAAAACGGCCAGGGGTGGGAGTAGACCACTTCCCCCTTGTTTTCATAACGGCTGACCAAAGGAAACATCCACCAGTCAATCCGATCGGCAAACATGCGGTTCTTGATCGTCCCCACAAGGGGAAATATGCCCAGATAGGAACGGGAAGGATCAGTCTCGTCCTCGCGCGACCAATAAATGGGAAAAAGATCAAGGTCACGCGACTGGTGGCTCTCTCCCTTAAAGTGATAGGAACGGACTAAGCGGAGAATGTTCCACTCCTGCGACAGGCGATCTTCACGATAACCGAACAATGGATAGATCCCGTACACCTGCCGCTCATTCTGCACAGAATCCTGCATATCGACGAAAAATGGCCGTATCCCGCTAATCGTCTGGCCATTCACATGCTGCTTGCCAAAAAAAATCGGCCCCGCAGCCTGCCATTGTTTCGTTGTTCCAGCCGAGGTTTCCCATTCGCTCCAAAATGGCCAAATGTTCTCAATCGGTTGAGCCATTAGTGCAACAGCATGCAACAAGCTCAACAACAGGTATATGGAGAGATATTTACCAGTCATGGAAGGAAGTGCTGATTGGTACAATCAACTTGCGGAAACAGGACTTAGGGATTGTCGTCGATCCCCCTCAACACCGCAATCAAGAAATGAACAATTTGTAATTAACCACAAGGACACAAATTCTTCTTAAAATAACGATCCCACCCGATGGAAATGATTCTTACACTATACCAGGCGCTGCTGTAGTTGTTCCAGTTCGCGCACGGTTGTCAGCAGGGTTTCCGTCGCGGGAGCCCCGATCACCACAGTCTGTTTCTCGCGCAAATCCGTCAATGCTTCCGACACCACGGAACGGGCCATTTCCCACAACCTCGGCTCAGCAATCCCGCCCAAGGTTTCCTCGACAAACTCCGCCAGAAAACGTGGCTGACGTATTCGGTACAAGTGGGATCCGAAATGAAACAGGCGCACGGCCAATTCACGAAACGCAGGAATCTGCCTCTGTTCCCACACGCGGATCAACTCCATGGCGTGGTCCACTTCATCACTGGCGGCATGATAGCGCTCGTCGGCCTGCTCATCCTGCTTCGGCAGTAACACCCCGTAAGCCTGACAACGGGCACGCCTTGCCTTCAATGAAATCTCCGCGAGGTGCAGGTTCGTTTCCTCTTTCCCTGACACAATATCCAAAGCGCACTGCGCTTCCCGTAACGCCGCTTGCGGATCACTCCAGGTCTTTTCTTCCAATGACAGAATATTCGCTTTGTTCGCCCAGGCACTGGCCAACTCATATTCCTGCGGCTGCCCTGGCTGCAGGGTCAGGTGCTGGAACAAACGAATGGCATTGTCGTAGCAACGCAAGGCCTTTTCCAGAGAAGGATCATCTTCCGTTCGCCCAAGCGTATTGCCATAGTTCAGCCAGATTCCCGCGATCAATGAAAAATGCCCAGGTTCACTGACCTGGAACTCCTGAGCCAACGCCAGCGCGTTCTCATAGCAGCGCATGGTATCCCCATGCGCATTTTCGGCCATTTGCAACGCGTTGCCCATATTATACCAGCCACCAATCAAATGATGATGAAAACGCTTGTTGTCACGCCACGGCAACTGATCGAACAAGTCCACTGAGCGCTGGTAACAATCCACCGCTTTTTCCCAGTGCTGCTGCCCACCCAGGCGCAACAGCGCATGCCCCTGATTCGCAAGCAACGCCCCCATATCCGCGCGCATGTCATCGGTGCGTTCCTCTTCAGCAATCGCCAGCATGACGCGCTCGGCGCGCGCATAGCACTCCAGCGACTGTTCCACTCCCTCTACCGAGCCCTTCATGCCGTACAGATTACCGCGGTTCATCCAGGTCCATGCGTACTGATGGCGGGCCTCCGTTCCCTGTAAATTTTCTTCCGCACCAAGGAGTTCCAAGGCGTTCGCATACGCGTTTTCAGCATCCTGCCAGGATCCGCCCATTCCTTTTAATATACGGTCCCCTTCCTCAATCCAGCGCCGCACAGTCCGCGTCCTGTCTTCAATCATACCTGCTGTAATTTTATCGCGCGTTCCTGTTCGCGACGTCGATAGTCCTTGGGTAAACAACCAAATTCTGCTTCAAACGCACGCGAAAAATGACTCGGATTGGAATATCCCACCTCGTCGGCAATCTCCAGAATCGTCGAGTTCGACTGGTTCAGTCTTCCCGCTGCGTACTCCATCCGCCTGCGCCTCAAATACCCGAACACCGTAATCCCGAACACCCCCTTGAAACCACGCTTGAGCTTGCACTCATTCAAACCGAAACGCCGCGCCAGCGCGGACAGGGAATGATTCTCCCCGAGATTTGCCTCCAGCCATGCAGCCACTTTACACAGGCTGTCCTCATCCCGATTTGTCCCTACAACCGCATCACAGGGAATCTCGCTCCCCTGATTTAAAGATGGATTTTCCATCACCCGAGCAATCACCTCGTACATGTAGGCCTGCTGGTACAGGTAGTCCGTGGCACGCGCAGGAGCAAAATTTGCCAGCCGATTCCAGATCACTCTCTCCTCACCCAGCGCCACCGTGGAATAAAACGCCGATACGGAACGATGTGAACACAACAGACAGGCTATCGACGTGGAATTGTGCCCCACTGATCCAGCCAGCCGGTTTAACAAAACCTGATCGCTCTCCACCATGCAGATCACCGTTGGTTCCATCGCGTACAACTGGATCGCATGATCCACAGCCGACAGCACAAACCAGTGCCCCGCTGAAGCAGCGCGCATCCCTAATTCAGGAATCTGCAACCTTACCGCACCGCTCTTGATGTAACCATAGATCACTCGCCCCTTTGACATCAGCGCCTGCTGCTCCATCGACGAAATGACCAGACGATGGTAACGACAACCCGACACACTGTGTACCTGCCCCCCCTTTTCAGCCATACTGCCGGTCGAGACCCGTATCAGGCTCTCGTTGCATGGACTGTTCAGACATTCAGACATCAATCAATTCTAAAACCTTCCATTCAAATGAGAATGAATCCCATAAGCAACTGAAAAATGATGTATGCCGGAGACTACTAGCCGGAGATTATCCCGTTGTAGAAGCGGCTTTATGCCGTAAACCCGAACGTAGTAAGGGTCTGGTCGCGGCATAAAGCCGCTCCTACACCATGAGATTGGGCGTAACAGGTTGTCCTGGCGGTCACGGCCAGCGCGGAGAGCCGGCCTTACCTACCATTGCGCCCCTGTCCCGATTCGTCGGGGTTTACAGAAGCGTTTACCTGTGATTTCTCAACTAACCTCTGCCCTTGAAGGTCAGTTCGGCAATGCCTGATTTATCGAGGTGGCCGAGACCCTTTTCTTCCATTTTGCGGTACTGCGCGAGAGTTGCTCCATTTAGTGGTAATTTCATTCTCTGAGAACGCGCCAGCGCTGCTGCAATACCACTGTCCTTGGCTGCGTGCGAAGCGGAGAAATAACAGTCGTGTTCACGATTCTGCATATCTTCGCCATCTGTCGCCAACACCCGGCTATTGGCGCCAGTCTGCGCAAAGATTTGCCGCAACATATTCAAATCCAGCCCGAGCGCATCGCCGAGAGCCAACCCCTCAGCCAACGCCGCGGTATTCATATTCATCACCATATTGACCAGCGCCTTGACCTGCGCGGCGCTGCCCGCCTTGCCGATATAGCACATGGACAGGCTGATATCCGCCAAAACCGATTCCACTTTGGCGAATGATTTTTTCTCTCCCGCCACCATCAAAAACAGTTTGCCTTCGCGCGCCTGTGGAATACTGGAAGCCATACAGGCTTCAATACTGGCCGCCTGCCGCGCCTTGCATAATACCTCCACTTCCACATGCACGGCAGGTGAGACGGTGGCACAGTTGATGAAGACTTTACCACGGGTTTTGCCCAACAACAGGTTGTCCCGCCGGTTCTTGAAAATGCCGCGCATCGCACGATCATCGGTCACCACAGTGAAAATAATATCCGCACAGGACGCTACCTCCTGCAGCGTATCAGGCACGGCAGCGCCCAGCTCTTTTCCCAGAGCCACGGCCGATTCACGATGCGCATCGTACACCGCAGTAATGGAATATCCTTTTTCGTGAAGACAGCGGGCCATATTGGCCCCCATACGCCCCACACCGACAAACGCAATTCGCCTGGACATGCCCACAAGCATAGGATGCCTCTTCCCTCTCAGGCGAGCCCATTTTTGGATTGAGAGGCGGGTACTACTACCCTGAACCTAGCGGCCCTGTCCCGACCTGTCGGGGCCCACATGAGACTTTATCTGCGGTAGTCTGCGCAATCTGTAGTTTCTCTCAGCCCCAAACCGGTTCTTTCTCGTACACCCAGGCTTTGGTCTCGTGGCAGCGCACACGGATGGCGCTCAACAT
This sequence comes from uncultured Opitutaceae bacterium, assembly GCA_964646535.1. Classification (GTDB taxonomy): domain Bacteria; phylum Verrucomicrobiota; class Verrucomicrobiia; order Opitutales; family UBA2995; genus CAZYDZ01. Next base: position 16,817 of record CAZYDZ010000003.1, on the reverse strand, counting down.
ACCATTACGAAATTGCAGAAAGGCGGAGTGGCTTCCCGCAGAACGGACATTCTCCAGCGCCGAGATGTTATACTGACGAACTTCACTGCCCTCAATCGGATGCTCCCGTTGATAAGGCGACTCCTTGTTCCACTTCAGATCGCCGATATGGGCGTGACCGTGAAAGTGTGCCTGTACCGTCGTCGGCAACGGCAACAGACAACGCCTGAAATCCCCAGGGCGCTGGCCACCTGGATACGCGTAGTGCGATACCGTCAACACCGGTTTGGGAGAAGCGGCGATTGCTTCCCGCAATCGTTGCCAGCCTTCGGGCAGATACGGATACGGCTCCACTGGCGTCGGCCAATCGTGAATCGTCAACCAGTTGCCCTCAGGGTCCGCATGGTCTCCTGAGAAAAAGACCCGCATCCCGAAACAATCCCGCACAAACCCCATGTCCGACAACCGTTCATGCACATGCCACAAGGGACGACCTTTCACCCGCTCATACAGGGGAAAGCGCCAGCATCCCGACAGCGCCAGGTCCATCTCGTGATTGC
>CAZYDZ010000003.1:12972-16268 GCA_964646535.1 uncultured Opitutaceae bacterium | reverse complement strand
TGATTGCCCATGACATAGGCAATCGGCACTCCCAGTCTCTCCAGCAAATCCACACTGGCCGCCGCCACTTCGTCGAGCGCCTTCTCGTTGCTGTGACACAACGAATCACCCAAATTCCACACCCCGTCCAGCGGAATCCCCAAAGATTCCACATCCTCCACCGCACGGCCTAAAACGCTGATCGCCTGTTGCGGCTCGGACAACTGCAAATCCGAATGAACCCAGATCCAGCCATCCGGCTTTCCCTCACGGGTCATTGATACAATCCCCTGCTCCCTGCCATTAAACGAATATGTATCCATGAATGTTTCACCATACTTCCTTCCCACAGGTCGGCGAGTATTAAAATCTTGATCTGCGCTATTTTTTTCATTTATCCTATAAAAATATTCATTATTAATGAAAAAACTAAATAAAGCTCCTGCAGTTCAGTCTCTTGTACGCGGTTTGGATATTCTGGAACTAGCCTCCCGTCATGAGGAAGGAATCACCCTGAACGACATTGCCGAGTCGTTGGGAGTCAGTATTGGCGCCGCATTCAACCTATCCGCCACCCTGACCTCGCGCGGTTATCTGAAGAAGAGTACTCGTCCGGTGCGCTTTGCCATTGGCGACACCTTGATCGATCTCTGTTTTCGGCAGGCAGAAAGCCAGCGCATGCGTGAAATAACCGAGATACTGCAGCGCCTGAGCCATGATTTTCCAGATATCAGCACACTGTTCATTACGCCATCCACCTATCAATTGATCATTCGTCTGCGCACGGAACCGACCCAGCCCGGGATCGTACAGACTGCCTTTCATTCAGCGGAGAATCCATATACTCTGGTGACCTCTCTGACCACGTTGGCGCTACTTCCGGAAGAAGACCGCAACCGTATTCTGCAACGCTACCCCTTTGATGAGTTTTCCAATCAAGACATCCCTGATCGAAAAGTTTTAGAGCATCAACTGCAAACGATCCGCGACAACGGTTACGCGCTGTTTACAAATCCTCCCCACAGACCGCGGGCAGCCTATCCGATCTATGATCAAACAGGACACTTGTACGGATGCCTTGGAGTCAGCTTGAGCCCTGGCAGCCCATCTGCGCGACTAAAGACAACGATTCATCCGCTGCTATTGGCAGCAACCCGAAAGATCTCCAACAAACACGGATAACACCACCCGCTTCGTATCACTTATGAACATCGTTGATACCGATATCCACCAAACCTGGTCAGACATGACGGAAATAGACAAGCGTATGCCTGCTTATTTTCGCGAGATGAACTACACCTTGCAAGGTATTCCGCACCGCAGCCCGATTGGAGTACTGCGCGGCGATGCCTGGGGGGACAACGGGGAAATCCCCGGCGGCTCGTATCTCAAGATGAAAGAACAGCATCTGGACGCGTTTGGCATCACCCATGCCCTGCTGACCGGCGGCTATGTGCTGGCGGCATGCGTACACCCGCACACCGAATTCGCCAAGCATACCGTGTGCGCCTACAATGATGTTCTGATTGACACCTGGCTGACCTGGGATGCTCGCTTCTATGGCTCCATGGTGGTCGCTCCACAGGATCCACAGGCCGCGGCGGCAGAAATCCGTCGGATCGGCGCGCATCCGCGGATCGTGGAAGTCCAGATGGCCAGCGCCACCCGCATCCCATTTGGGCAGCAATACTTTTGGCCCATCTACGAGGCTGCGGAAGAAATGGGACTGCCCATTGGAGTTCATCCCGGATACGAAGGAGCAGGATTCACCAACGAATTTATTTCAGGCCACACCAGCACCTACATCGAATGGCACACCAACCTGCTGCAGAATTATGTTGGCCAGATTATCAGCCTGGTGTGTGAAGGGGTGTTCGAAAAGTTTCCGAAATTGAAATTTGTGGCCAAGGAGGGAGGATTTGCCTGGCTGCCCGGAGTCATGTGGCGGCTCGACAAAAACTGGAAAGCGTTGCGTTCCAGTATTCCCTGGGTCAAACGCCTGCCCAGCGAATATATCATCGATCATATCCGATTGACCACCCAGCCGATTGAAGAACCCGAAAAACCGGAACAACTGCTGCAAATCCTGGAGATGATCCACGCGGAGAAAACCCTGATGTTCGCATCCGACTACCCGCACTGGGACAATGACTCTCCCAAGCACGGAATTCCCTCCCGCATACCCGAAGATCTGCGGGCACGGATTATGCACCTCAATGCGGAAGAAACCTATCCCTTCCACAAAGTCCGTTGAGCTGTCATGAAACGTTTTGTCATTTGTAAAGCAGAAGACCTTCCTGTCGGCGGCAGAAAGATCGTCGATGCCGACGGCAAGTCCATTGGTATATTCAATGTCAACGGAGAATATTACGCATTGCGCAACCTCTGCCCTCACCAAATGGCGCCGCTCTGCATGGGCAAAGTGACAGGCTACAGCGAGCCGTCCAATGTCGGCGAATTTCATTGGTCCCGCCAGGGTGAAATCGTACGCTGCCCCTGGCACGGCTGGGAATTCGACATCAAGACGGGTCGCAGCATCTTCAATCCACACAAAGTCCGCACCAAGAACTACGAAGTGCAGGTCGAACACGCCTGCACTGCCCACAAGGATGAAAACATCGACGCCGAAGGCGTGGAGTCCTACAGCGTGGAACTGGAACAGGACTGGGTGGTGCTGTACGCTTGATTGAACATCGGATATATTCGGGTTTCGCCCGAATGGCAGGTATGCGTTTGATTACTGGTTTAGCGAGGTGATTGGTGTCTTGTAGGAGGGGCTTTACGCCCCGACCGAGAATGTGTGTTGTTTTGTGTCGCGGCGTAAAGCCGCTCCTACATTCAGCGTCCTCTACACTTCACATTTGACCTGCTTCTCTTCTTGTGAGGATGATGAATTCTGAATGACTGACGAGGAACAAAAGCTACGCAGAAAATATTACTCTGGAGTGCGCAGGACCAAGTATCTGCTGCGCTACATGCCGCGCCGTAGCAATATTGACCGCTACCCTATCCTCAAATGGTTTTCCTCGCACGCGCGCAAACGCGATTACCTGTGGTCGTTTCGTATCAGCGCGGTCACACCCGCGTTTTACATCGGGTGGATTGTGACGCTGTTACCACTGGTAGGACAATCGATCATAGGATTCTTTCTGGCGCTCATATTCAGGGCGAATTTAATGATTGTGGTCGCCCTGCAATTTGTCAGCACACCCGTCACGGCAGTCCCGATCTGGGCGGCCAATTACATTGTGGGAGATGCGATCATACGCATTGTCCGCACCCCGACACACCCCACTCCTGGCGTGGAACTGTTGGAA
>CAZYDZ010000003.1:11784-12962 GCA_964646535.1 uncultured Opitutaceae bacterium | reverse complement strand
TGCCAAAGACAGCAATATCGAGGAAATGATCGGGCGCGTGGTGGATGCGATCCCCGTGGATGCCGACACGGCGACAGAGCAAAATCCCCAGCAGGAACAGCCGATCGAATCCACACCAAACGGGGAGCAATCCGCCGTACGGGAAACCAGTGTCATCGACATGGTGAAACAGGTAATAGACTCTGTAAAACAGAGAGACGCGGAACAGCTTGCCCATATCCTCTTCTATTTCTTCACCGCCCTTATTCTCGGCGCGGTGATCAATGGCGTGATCCTTGGCTTCATTTCATCTGCCATCTACCGATATTTCAGCAAACGCAATCGTTCCCCTCTGAAACGCCTGCATCTGCTCACCAAACAGCGGGCTCGTATGTCGCAAGATCACACCCAACCCGATTCCGACGACGACACATCTTCATCCTCTCCCTCATGATCTGCCGACTTTCCCCCCTTTACCGGATTCTTGCGTCTCTCCTGCTGGCCATTTTCCCACTGGCGGCCGGCGCACAGGACAAAGTGGCTGCTGCCATGCCGGTACCGCGCATCGGTCTCGGTATTGACACGCTGGAACAGCAACGCTTCGCGCCGCTGCGCGGCAAACGGGTTGGCCTGCTCACCCATCCCGCCGGCGTCAACCGCTACGGGCAAAGTACCATCAGCGTGCTGCTGGATGCCCCGGAGGTCAATCTGACCGCCCTGTTTGGCCCCGAACACGGAATCTACGGCAACGAGAAAGCCAATGTCCCCGTCCTCGACCGCATTGATGAACATACGGGGCTCCCCGTGTTTTCGCTGTACGGCATATATCGCACACCCACCCTCGATATGCTCAGGCATATTGACGTACTGGTTGTAGATCTGCAGTGCATCGGCTCGCGCTCCTATACCTACATCAGTGCATTGCGCCTGGTGATGGAAGCCTGTTTTGAGGCAAACGTGGAGGTTATAGTATTGGACAGGCCAAACCCGTTGGGCGGTATGAAAGTTGGCGGTCCTATTCTTGAGGAGCGCTGGTTGAGCTACGTTGGAGCCTATCCTATTCCTTATGTGTACGGACTAACGATCGGAGAGCTGGCGCGCATGGCTCACGCCACCCCAGGCTGGCTGAAAATCCCTGATGCGGTAAGGATGAAAGGACGCCTGACGGTCATTCCGATGAGCGGCTGGAGGCGCTCCAT
>CAZYDZ010000003.1:0-11774 GCA_964646535.1 uncultured Opitutaceae bacterium | reverse complement strand
AGGGTTGCGCTGGGTTCCCACCTCGACTTCAATCCCCACTCTTTCCTCCGCCCTTGGCTACTCCATGGTGGGTCTCGGTTGTCAAATCGGGCCATTTGGCCACGGCTACGGCAGCGGCTTCCCCTTTCGCATCCTGAGTTACAAAGGGAAATCTCCTGCTGAAATCCGCAAAGCGCTGGAAGCCCGTCAGATCGCAGGTCTGCGCTTTCAGGAAGTGGGCCCCACCCCGCAAAATCCACGCATACCCAAGGGTGTGCTTGTCTACCTTGAGAACTGGGATCAATTTCAGCCAACGGAACTCAACTGGCATCTGATGCAACTCACGCTGGAATGGGAAAAGGAAAACCCATGGCGAAAGGCAAACGCCAACAACAGGGATTTGTTTAATAAACACACGGGTTCCAGCGAACTTTGGGATGCGTTGACACAACAGGGGAAACCTTTCCCACTGCGTGAGCTGCAACAAAAATGGCAACAGGAGGCGCTGCAATATCAGCAAGCTTCCAGCAAGTACTGGCTCTATCCTCCGTGATACGAATCCATGAAGATTCTAATTGCTCTCGACAAATTCAAAGGTTCGCTGGATGCGCCTGCAGCCTGCGTTACGGTCCAGCGCGCCATTCATGACAGTAGTATTCAGACGGATACAAAAATTATTCCCCTGACGGATGGTGGCGACGGTTTCTCTGCCATTCTCACGATGGCGATACACGGGGAGTTACGACAACACAGGGTTGAAAACGCCAACGGTTCCCTGCAACAGGTTCACTACGGAGTTGCCGAGGTCAGCCAGTTGCCGCAATCCGTACGCGCAATACTCCAATGGCAACAAGGTGCTTTCGCATTGGTGGAAATGGCGCAAACCAGCGGTCTTGCAGCCATTTCTCCCGTACATCGCAACCCGTGGAAAACCCACTGCGGTGGACTCGGGCAACTGATCGCACACATTGCACAATCGGGCATTCGCAGAATCCTGCTGGGTATTGGCGGCAGCGCCACCCAGGATCTCGGACTTCCCGCACTGGTTCCACTCGGGCTGCAATTGCTTTCCAAGTCAGGAGAATCAATCCATACGCCCGTTCCCGAATGCTGGCCACTCATCCATCATATCCGCTGGCAACCGATTTATCCTGATCTGGAGGTCGTCATTGCCTGCGACGTCACCAATCCGCTACTCGGGAAACGGGGAACCGCAAATGTATTCGCCATACAAAAAGGCCTACCCAAAGAACAGGTCCCGTTGCTGGAACGGGCAAACGAACAGATCACCCAACTACTGGAACGCCATCTGGGGATTCAACCAGAATTAAAACAGGCTGCGGGCGCAGGCGCCGCGGGCGGAGTCGGATACGGCTTTCATGCGATCCTGCAAAGCCGCATAATCAATGGTTCAACGCTGGTGCAAAACTGGTTTCAAATAGAACAGTCCATCGCCCAAACCGATCTGCTGATTACCGGCGAAGGGCGGGCCGATGCGGGAACGCTGGACGGGAAAGGTCCTGGAGCCCTGATGCAACTCGCCAAAAAATATCACAAGCCTGTCCTGTTTCTGGCAGGCCAGATCGCACCAGAGCTATCGACACACGACACCAGCCAGAGCATCCGTTGGGTCGCCATCACGCCAGAGAACACTCCCCTGACAGAGGCAATGGCCAACACCCGAACCAATTTGTACCAAGCTGCGCAACGGGCAATCCTGGAGATTTCAGCCAACGAACCTCAGTAGGGTTGGTATCAAGTTCCCTTAACGCACTTCTATGGGGAAATAGAGCTTTAACGCACTGATGGATGGAGGCGCATTGTCCGACACTAGCTGAAAATGAATCACGCCAAACACCCGATGGTAACTCGTCGGAACCCCATTGGGTTCGGGAAAAGAGACCCGTAGCGGAATACGCACTGACTTATCGTAAACGGATACAGGCTGTTGATACAGGCTTAATGACTTTCTCGTGGCATCAGGATATGGCCCTATGTTGATATCCAGATTTCCTTTTTCCAAAAATTCAATTTGCAGGGGAGCCAACGCCTCTCCCAAATGGCCGGGCGACACAATCATCACTCCCTCAGACAGGGATATTTCTATCTCCAACTGCAACTCCCGTACTTCTGTCGACACATACTTGGGCAACCCCAACAGTTTGGCCGAAATCTTGTTTTTATCCCCTGGTCTGGCTGCCTCCGCCTCCACCGTACGGTAGGACACCGCAGTATCTTCCTGCCGCACAGACACCGAAACGGTATCGTTCGTACAGGATGTCATGAAACAACATCCCAACGTTGCTCCCACAGCAACTCGTTTACAGGTTGTAAATCGTCTTTTGAATATTTGTATCAACATGCCAGCTAACCGTAGAAAGCTGTACTGAAAAACAACGAATGGATCAACCCAGAATTGAATTTTTTGACGCCTTTACCAGACGCTCTGCCCATAACACCGCCTGATGAAAACTTCGCGCAGATGCCAATCCTTTGCCCGCCAGGGTGTAGGCGGTACCGTGATCGGGGCTGGTGCGCACAAAAGGCAACCCGAGAGTCAGGTTCGCCGCACTGTCAAACTCAACGGTTTTCAGTGGAGCCAATCCCTGATCGTGATACAACGCCACAACAACATCGTATTCTCCCTGTAAATGCCGCCAAAACAGCGTATCGGAGGGTTGGCACAGGCTGAGCCCCGAATGTGAATCCCGCATACTGTTCAACCAGACATCAATCCGATCCCGTTCCTCACTGCCAAGGAGCCCGCCCTCACCCGCATGCGGGTTTAATCCGCAGACACCTATTCTGGGAAAAGACACACCCGCCGCGTTGGCCAGCCTCTCCGCAGCACAAACCGCGCGAATTAATCCATCCTTATCCAACGCATCCGCAACACTCATCAGCGGGATATGCCAGGTTGCCAGTACGACCCGCATCCTCTCGCCACCAAACGCCATGACCGGTTCGCCGCCCCAACGGTCCGCAAAAAACTCGGTCTGCCCGGGATACGGGTAGCCAACCCGACTCATCCACAGTTTGCTGACCGGGGCAGTGACGGCTGCCGCACACTGTCCTGTCCGCACCATATCGGCAGCCGTTTCCAACGCGGCGAGGGCAATGCGCGCGCCAGCCAGATCAGGCTTGCCAGGAGCAGGAATTCGCTCTTCAGTCGCAATGGGCAACGGAATCCACTCGTTCCCTTCACTCCGCCGCCACAATGACTCCAACCATTGCGGATGTCCCACGACAACGGCTGATGCTTCAGGATTGGCAATCAACCAGCCTTCGACAACTTCAGGGCCAATTCCCGCAGGATCCCCGCACGTCAATACCAAGGGCAGTTCAGTCATCGGAACAGCCTCCCCGCCAGCGGCAAAAACGTCGCTTGCTTTCTATAAAAAACCGCGCCAGGCGTTTCGCCTCTTCACTCACGGGCGGCGACTGTTCCAGCAGCAGACGCGCATGTTCCACAGGGTTCCCTGTCGCCATGACAATTGCCCGAAAACAAGCCTTTAATTCTGCCATAGTCTCTCTTGCCATACCGCGCCTACGCAATCCCACCAGGTTTAATCCTGACAATTTGTTGCGCTCCACAACCGTCGAATACGGTGGAATATCCATCGAAAACCGTCCCGCGCCTCCCACCATCGCCCCCTCTCCCACACGCACCCATTGATGGATTGCAGCCATCCCGCCCACCACTACATAGTCGCCTATCTCCACATGGCCTGCCATCATGGAGCCGCCAGCCACCACCACATGATTGCCCACCTGCACATCGTGCCCGATATGCACCTGATTCATAATATAGGTGTTTTTACCAACACGGGTCGGACGATCCTCTCGTGTCGCACGATGAATGACCACGGAATCCCTGATCGTGCTTCCTTCCCCGATGACCAATCCCGTGGGTGTCCCCTTCCTGTAGCTGAAATCCTGCGGTTCGCCGCCCAGCGACACAAACGCATCCACCAGGTTATTCCCCTGTAATTCCGTACCGCCGTAAATCACCACATGCGAACGCAGCTCCGTTTTAGGTCCCATGCGCACCCCCGCTTCCACCAGACAATAGGGGCCAATAACGACATCTTCTGCCAGCTCGGCAGCAGGATCGACAATTGCAGTGGGATGTATCTTTGCCATACGGTCTGGTGCGTATCAGGAAAACAGCTCCATTTGTGGTTCTTTCAAAAGATCATAGAAACGCAGCAGACGCAATAAGTCCAGTGCCGACGGGGAATGAGGTTCCGATAAACGGGGGTTCTGTTCCAGTTGCTGCTGCAGGTCAAACAGGATGGTGCGCAACGAAAGGATTCCGTGAATTCCCCGCTTTTCCAGATACTCTTTCATGCGTGTCCGCCACGGCTCTACAACCGGGATTCCCGGCAATACCAGCAAGCGTGGTAAACCATGTGGCACAATCGCATCCTCCCATACTTCCGACGAACTCAGGTTGCCTTCCACAAGCCGATAGTAGTCCCCTGCATTTTTCAATTTTGCAGGTCTCTTCACCCATTTCTGCCAACCGCACAGCAATATGATGCCCTCATGCAGCGCTTCCAGATCGCGGGTAAACAAATAAAACGGCAGAGGCTTGTCATCCGTTTGGGCAATCTGTCTCTCCCCGTGCCGCACACGGGAAAACATTAGAACCGACAGCCCGATGCGTGATTTTTTGCCAGACGTCTCCCCTTTCCACTGGGTTTGGAAACCTTTTCCTTCAAGAAACAAACGTACCCATTCCAGTTCCATCGGTTTCAGAGTTTACTCGTACGCAGTTGCATGATCCACACACTTCATACCGCTCCCGAAGCTCCCAAGTCCAACCATATTTTGCGTATCCACTCCTCCTGTACATTGTCGAACGTAAAGGCCTTGCCTGGTTGCTCCATCAATACCAGCCGCATACTGCCCTTGCGGTTTTTCTTGTCGCTGTACATCGCATCAATCAACTGGTCGAGCAGCAACGGCTGACGCAATCGTACTGGCAGACGATGTGCATTCACTGTGTTGTGTACCTGCCCTGCCAGCTCACTGCTCCAGCCCATCTGCATCGCGGAATAAAGCGCAGCCGCCACCAGGCCGATAGCTACGGCTTCACCGTGCAGGTATTCCCCATAACCCGAAACTTTCTCGATGGCGTGGCCAAAGGTATGTCCGAGATTTAACAGGGCACGGCCACCACTGGTTGCCCGCTCCTGCTCGTCTGCCTCGACAATCACCGCTTTCATATAACAGCAATGTGCGATCAACTGCGGCAAACGCGGATCTTCCGCTGTCAACAACGGGCGACTGGTCAACTCGTTCCACAAGCTGACATCCCCCAACAGTCCATATTTCAGGATTTCCGCCACACCCGCATGAAACTCCTGCACAGGCAGTGTTTTCAGAAAATCCGTGGCAATGAATACATACTGCGGCTGATGAAAAGCTCCTACCAGATTTTTTCCCGCATTCAGGTTCACTCCCGTCTTGCCGCCGACGGAACTGTCCACCATTGCCAGCAATGAAGTGGGTATTTGGCAACAATCGATGCCGCGCTGGTAAACCGCGGCGGCGAAGCCTGCGATATCCCCCACAACACCACCACCCAGGGCAATCACCACACTCTGGCGATCCATGCGTTCACTGGCCAGAAACTCCAACAGCCTACCCAAATTTTCCCAATTCTTACTGGGCTCACCAGGTTTCAGTTCATAACGCGGGTAGCGCATGAGCCATGTCTGATCCTCCTCGGAAAGAGACCGCCACACCTGACGATCCGTTATCACCGCAATCTTCCGTTGCTGGGCAACCAGATGTTCCAGATGATCCCTGGCTTTCCCAGACAAAGTCTGATGAAAACAGAGTTGAGATATCCGATCCCGAAGACGCAGTTCCAGTCGCTCAGGATTACTCTTCACCAATCTCTCCGAATATGGCATCCACATAATAGTCCACTGAAAAAGGCTGTAAGTCTTCTGGCTGCTCACCCAGACCAATATAATACACAGGGATTCTCAATTCCCTATAAATCGCTGTCAATGCCCCTCCCCTACTGGTTCCATCCAATTTGGTGACAATCAAGCCCGTGACACCAAATTCACGGTGAAACACGCGCGCCTGCTCGATTGAGTTCGACCCGACGCTGCCATCCAGCACAAGCCAACGATGATGCGGCGCCTCGGGATTGCGCCTGGACAGCACCCTGCGTATCTTGACCAACTCTTCCATCAGGTTGCTTTTATTGTGTAAACGGCCAGCAGTATCCAGAACACACAAATCCATTGCACGTCCTTCCGCCGCACTGTACGCATCGTATGCCACCGCGGCGGCATCCGCACCATGCTGGCTGGCAACCAGCGGTATGTTCAACCGCTCCGACCAGGACCGCAATTGTTCGTTAGCCGCAGCCCGAAAGGTGTCACACGCCCCCAGGATCACTTTTTTGCCCGCCTGCTGGTAATGCCAGCATAATTTGGCTGCGGTCGTCGTTTTACCCGATCCATTGATACCAATCAAGCAGATGACCGTAGGCTCCTTCCACTCAATGGGCTCAGGCTCCGCCCCCTCCAGAATACGTCGCAATACCTCCCGTCCGATCTGCGCAGCCTCCTGGCCCCTCAATTGCTTTTCCTTGCGAAAAGCCAGGCGAATCGCCTCCAGAATCTCCTCGGTCGTTTCCACCCCGAAATCAGCCCCGTAGAGAGCCTCCTCCAAAGTCTCCAATGCCTGTTCATCCAGTATCTTAATACCAAACACACCCGCCACGGCTCCCACCAGGCGGTTTTTGGTCTTAATCAACCCTTTTTGAAATTTTTGAAAAATCCTGAGCATAAACGCAGCAGTCGTTTGACAGAATCCATGTGTTACAAAACAAACGCATTATTCTTTCTTGTCTGGCAAACCCTGCAACTTGCCAGTAAATGCAATCTATAAGAAATTCCAAAATAAAAATGTCCGACACTGAAATACCTGTTTCCAAACCCAGAATCACCATTCACTACTGCAATGGCTGCCGCTGGTTGCTGCGCGCCGCATGGTACGCGCAAGAACTCCTGTCAACTTTTCACGAAGAATTGGCGGAGGTGGCATTGGCTCCCTCCAGTGGCGGCCGCTTTCAGATATGGGTCGACACGCAGAAAATCTGGTGCAGGGAAGAAAATGGCGGTTTCCCTGAAATCCGCGAGTTGAAGCAAAAAGTCCGCAACATCATCGCTCCCTCCCGCGCACTCGGCCATATCGACCCCACCACAGACAAAGAGGCATCGTAACCGGGGTACTGGCACGGTTTAAGATTGCACCGCCTCTGCGAACCACATTATTCCTCTCCGCTTATCATGAAACCTGACAAGTTACTGCTTTGGGATATCGATGGAACCCTGATTCACAACGGACTCGCTGGTCACCGCGCCATTGAACGCGCATGGAAACAGGTCACTGGAATTGAAGTAGACCTATACCAGATCGATTACACCGGCCGCACCGATAAAATGATCGGGCACATGCTGTTTGAATACTGCAAAATCCCTTTCAACCAAGACTTACTACACGACCATATTGAAGCCTATCTCGTGATTTTGAAGGAAGAACTGGCACAAACACCCGAGGGACAACGTCTGCCCGGTATCATCGATGTCCTGCAGGCAGTCTCCCAGCGCGCGGATATTCGCCAGGGATTGCTGACTGGCAATATGGAGCGCGGCGCCGAAGCCAAACTGACCCACTACCAACTGTGGCATTTCTTCGAATTTGGCGCCTATGCCGACGATTCGCATATCCGCAATGAACTCGGCCCCCATGCCCTGCGCCGCGCCTCCCAAAAATACGGCTGTGATTTTAGCCCACAACAGGTGTTCATCATTGGCGATACTCCGCACGATATCCAGTGCGCACAAGTCATCGGCGCGCGCGCCGTTGCTGTCGCCACAGGTAAGTTTTCACTCCAGCAACTGCAAGCCCATCAGCCGGACCTGCTATTGAACGACCTCTCCGATATCTCTGGTTTTCTCCAGCAAATTGATCGCCTGGCCGCCCATCCATAGGCCTGGCTGGGACTCTGTGAGCGGCTTTATGCCCCGACCATCTCAACATGAATTTCGGGTCGCGGCATAAAGCCGCTCCAATACAGCGCCAAAAAGAGCTATTTTGTCACATAAACCAGCCGCTACAATATTGTTGCGCAAACATCTTGAATTCGCGGGATAACTGTGTTTGGATCACCGATCCAATGGTTTTACGTTTCCATATCTGTCGTCTGATTCGGTCTGCCGTCCTACTGGCAGGCGCGCCTCTGGCGTGGAGCATGGGACATGCACAGGGTGTTCTCGGCAGCGACTACGTGGAAGCAGGCCTGTTGTACACCCGCACCAACGCGCAACATCTGAAACTGGATACCTACACGCCGTTCATCGGAGGGAACCGTGTGATGTGGAAAGATGCAGACTTCGAAATTGCGCTTTCAGGTCAGGCACAACTCTCCGTGGACGACAAACGTCATTTCACCTATCAGGCGCCTGGCGCGGGGCTTACCCTGCTACCGAACTACGCCTTGAACGAGGGTCTGCGCCTGTTTGGTGCTGCCAACATGGGATACCAACACGTCAAAACCGCCACCCATCTCAGCCATAAAAATGATCACCAATTCAACTGGGGGCTGGGAGCGGGCGTGGAATACTCGCTACACGGCCTCACCCTCATCGCCAGCGCGGATTACATGAAGTTTCAGGATAAGGAGAGGGATGCCAGTTGGATCTTTGGCGGTCAGGTCAATTACTGGCTCAACCAGAACTGGGGCGTAGCAGGTGGCTACTCCTATCTGGACTATAAAAACGGGCATGCCAACCAGGCGTATGCCCGCGTGCGCTATCGGTTCTAAACGGTAAACATATGTTCCATATATAAGCGGTGCGAATTTTACTTGAATTGCAACTCGTCTTATGCCACTCTTTGCCTAACTGTTGTTCACGACAATTTTACTGTTGTCGTGGTCAGTAGTAAAACAAGCTAACATACAAACAAACATGAAAATCAAACTTATCTCATTGATTGCTGGTCTTGTTGCAGTCGCAACAGGTACATCTGCTTACGCACAGAGCGTAGGCGTCATTGGTACCACACACGCAAGTGTTGGTATCAATTATAACCACGATGACTTCCCGGGTGGCAAACTCGACCTCTGGGGATTCGGAGCTAGTGTTAACTACGCTCAGTACCGTGATGGCGACTTCGGATTCGATATCGGTGGCGGTCTCGGATTCGCAGTGGACGGCAAGAAGAACATCACTGTTCAGAGCCAGGACATCGGTGTTTACATCCGTCCTTACTACGTGATCAGCCCTGAGTTCAAAGTGTTCGCATCCGCTCAGATCGGATACATGCACTCCCGTGAAGCCACTGCTGCTGGCAAACACACTGATGACAATGCATTCTGGGGCCTCGGCGGCGGTGTTGAGTACACCATCGACCAGTTCTCCATCATCGGTTCTGCTGGTTACAGCCGTCTGACTAACGGTGGTGACGGAGTGTGGATCTTCGGTGGTTCCGTGAACTACTGGATCGACGCAGCTTGGGGTGTTGGCGCAGGTTACTCCTACGTTGATTACAACCACGGTCATGGCAATGAAGTTTCCGGTACCGTTCGTTACCGCTTCTAATTGCGACTGACAAACAAGACTTCTGTCTTTTACAAGGCGGACCTTCGGGTCCGCCTTTTTTATTCTCCTCCAGATAGAGAAACCACAGAGGGCGCAGACTTTGCAGATAACGACTCACACAAAGAGCCTCTATGTGCCATCCATGGTTAAAATAAATGGCTTGCGGATACTGTACTCGTACCCTCACCCCTAAATCATTGACGACTTCGGGTACTTATTGCAGGCTGGTCTGTTTCAATATTTACTCATGGCCACTCGCTGTCCCGACTATAATTTCATAGAAATCGAGCCTCATTGGCAAAATCACTGGGAAACCAACCAGGTATTCCAGGCCAACGACCACTCAGACAAACCCAAATACTACGTATTGGACATGTTTCCCTACCCTTCGGGAGCAGGTCTGCATATCGGCCATCCTGAAGGTTATACGGCCTCAGATATATTGGGACGCTACAAAAAGGCTTGCGGATTCAATGTACTGCACCCGATGGGGTGGGATTCCTTCGGTCTGCCTACCGAGCAGTATGCCATTAAAACAGGCGTTCACCCCGCTGAAGCCACCCGTATCAATATCGACAATTTTCGCAAACAGGTGAAAGCCCTTGGCTTCGGCTACGACTGGGACCGGGAAATTGCCACCACAGATCCAGAATACTACCGCTGGACACAATGGATATTCCTGCAATTGTTCCGCAAGGGACTGGCTTACGTGGATGAAAAGCCCGTCTGGTGGTGCCCCGCATTGAAAACCGTCCTCGCCAATGAGGAAGTGATCAACGGACGCTCCGAGCGCGGCAATCATCCCGTGGAACGCAAACGGTTGCGCCAATGGGTTTTGCGCATTACCGCCTATGCGGATCGCCTGCTGGAGGACTTGCATCACCTCGACTGGCCAGATTCCACCAAGCGCCAGCAAATGGCATGGATCGGCAAATCCAACGGGGCACAAATCGACTTTGGCATTGAAGGTCGCAATGAAAAGCTGACGGTCTTCACAACCCGCGCGGACACGCTGTTCGGAGCCACTTATATGGTTATTGCGCCAGAGCACTCCCTGGTCTCCGCGCTGACCCAGGCTCCGTTCAAAGACAAAGTGGACGCCTACATTGAGCAGGCCAGCCGCAAGAGTGATCTGGATCGCACGGATCTGGCCAAGGAGAAAACGGGCGTGTTCACTGGCAGTTATGCGATCAACCCGGTCAACGGGGCCCGTATTCCAATCTGGATTGCCGACTACGTGCTGATCAGTTACGGCACAGGTGCCATCATGGCAGTTCCCGCGCATGATGAGCGCGACTACGAATTTGCCAAACAATACTCCATTCAGATTCTGCAAGTGATTGAACCCGACAACCACAGCAGCAATGGCGCATCCAATAACCTGCCGTTCGCTGGCGAAGGCCGCCTGGTTCACTCAGAGGAATACACAGGCATGCCTTCCGCGGAAGCGAGGGAGAAAATCACCAAAGATCTCGCTACCCGCGGCCTCGGAGAATCCAAGGTCCAGTTCAAGCTGCGCGACTGGCTCTTCTCACGCCAGCGTTTCTGGGGCGAACCATTTCCCATTGTATGGGTGTCCCCCAATGATTTCCAGAAAGCACTCGCCACCAATGCCGACTATCTCAAACTGTTGCCAGAACAGCCGGTCACCTGCGTGATAGAGGGAGAATTGCGCTACGCGCTGCCATTGCCTGAGTCCGAACTGCCGTTGCGCCTGCCCGACATGGAAAGCTTTGAGCCTTCAGGTAACGGCGAAAGCCCCCTGGCACGGGCCAACGAATGGGTCAATGTCTGGTTCCGTTTGAACGATGGTCAAACATTACCCCTCTCGCAGACGCCTGAGCCATCGGAACAATGGGTGGCTGCGCGCAGGGAAACCAACACCATGCCGCAATGGGCAGGATCCTGCTGGTATCACTTGCGCTATCTCGATCCTTCCAATAGCCAACAATTGGTTTCACCTGAAAAAGAACGCTACTGGCAAGGACCCGATTTCTATATCGGTGGAGCCGAGCATGCCGTGTTGCACCTGTTATACGCGCGCTTTTGGCACAAATTCCTCTACGACCTCGGTGTGGTCTCCACTTCGGAACCTTACCAGAGGCTATTTCACCAGGGCATCATCCTTGGTGAAGACGGTGAGAAGATGTCCAAGAGCCG
>CAZYDZ010000002.1:35645-36024 GCA_964646535.1 uncultured Opitutaceae bacterium | reverse complement strand
GCTCAGACGCGGCGGAAACCACTGAGGAAACCACAGCAGCGCCTGCGGCTTCCTGATCTTTTTTCGGGGTATTTTTCCCCATTTGTTCTTTGAGATGAGTTTTGTTCATGTGATTGCCGGATTGGGCAATCCTTCCGGTTATCAGCAAACCCGCCACAATGTGGGGATGGATTGGCTGGACTGGATGGCAAACCGACAGGGGCTTTCCTGGCAAAAACAGGGGCGCACCCATTGTCGTGCGTCCGTATGGCAGGCTGGCGGCACCCCTGTGTGGCTGGTCAAAAGCGATTCCTACATGAACGAGAGCGGCGCGCCTTTGACTGCGTTCCTGCGCTACCGTAAACTCCTGTCTTCACACATGCTGGTGGTGTACGATGAC
>CAZYDZ010000002.1:519-35635 GCA_964646535.1 uncultured Opitutaceae bacterium | reverse complement strand
CATCACCCTGCCAGTAGGCGGGTACAAAATCTCCGTTGGCGGCAGCGAGGGCGGGCATAACGGGATACGCAGCCTGCTGGCACACACAGAAGGGGATTTCATCCGTCTGCGCATTGGCATCGGTGGCAAGACCCACCCTGAAATGGACCTGGCAGACCATGTGCTGGGAAAGTTTCCCCCACAACAGTGGCTCGCAATACAGGAATTATTTCCCAGTCTGGAGGAAATCGCCCAAACACTCATCCATTACGGCCCGGATCGGGCTATGAATCAATTCAACAAGAAATTTACATTATAAAAATCAAACACCATGTCTAACACACGTAACTATCAGGTCGTATTTATCTTGAATACGCGCAACCAGAATGAGTCTGCCAATGAAGTGACTTCAGACCTGAAAGGGATACTGAAGAGCCTTAATGCGGAAGTGACGGGTGAAAACTCTCTCGGACGGCTCGATTTTGTGCGTGTCACCGACCGCAAAGAGCCCAATGGGCACTACGTGGTGCTCGATTTTGCCGGCGCTCCCTCCACACCTTCCGAGCTGAAGGAAAAACTGCGTCTGGACAAACGCATAAAGCGTGTCATTGTGTTCTCTGCAGACGCCGCGGTGGCAGTCTGAGATCACAATTCGCAAAGAGGAAGGAAATTACGCTATGGCATCATACAACAAAGTCATTCTGATGGGCAATCTGACCCGCGATCCTGACGTGCGCACCACTCCCAAAGGGAGTCAGGTCGCCCAGTTCGGGCTGGCTGTCAATCGCAACTACCGGAATGCGGAGGGGAATACGGTAGATGAAACCACTTTTGTTGATATCGAGGCCTTCGGCAAACAGGCGGAAGTTATTGGCAAATACCTGAGCAAAGGACGTCCTGTTTTCATCGAAGGGCGCCTGAAACTGGATCAGTGGGAGAGCAAGGAAGGGGAAAAACGCAGCAAGCTGAAAGTCATTTTGGAAGCGTTCCAGTTCATGGGGGGGCGTAACGAGGGCGGTGACGGTTACGAAGCGACAGAGTCCTCCGCACCATCACGCCGCACGTCTTCCAATAGCTCCGCAGACGTTCAGGATGTCCCCGATGACGACGATGTCCCCTTCTAATCCATCTTATTTTTTCTGATATCATCATGGCTACGACAGCAATTCTTCTTCTTAAACATGTGGACGGTCTCGGCAGCGAGGGCGACGAGATCAAGGTGCGCGCAGGTTATGCTCGTAATTTCCTGTTCCCCACTAAGGTTGCAATCCCGGTTACGCGCGCCAATCGCAAGCAGATTGAGTCGTTAAAACAGGCACGTGAGCGCCGCGAGCACGAAGAATTGGATGCTGCCCGCACGCTGGAACAGAAACTGTCAGGCCTGCGCCTGGCGTTCGCCGTGAAATCCGGTGAGGGCGGTCGTATTTTCGGTTCTGTCAGCGCACAGAATATTCACGAAAAGCTGCTGGAACAGGGCGTGGAAGTTGAGCGCAAGAGAATTCTCCTGGCTACTCCTGCCAAAACCCTGGGTACCCATTCCGCCAAAATACGCCTGCATTCTGAGATCTCCGTCGAGATTGAGTTCGAAGTGGTCTCTGAGAACGTCGTAGAGACGGAAGCCTGAAGCCGGCCATGGCGGAGTCTTCCAGGAAACAGCGGAGACCTGCTAATTCCGGCAATTTATCCGGCATTTTGCCGTCCAGTGTGTCCGCGCCTCACAGCGAAGAGGCGGAACAGGCGCTATTGGGTATTTGTATCCTGGAAGGAAGCGATTATCTCAATGACTGTCTGAAGGCAAAAGTCGCTCCCGATTCGTTTTACCAGGGGCGCAATCAAGTCATCTTTGAAACCCTGACTGAGGTTTACAACAAACGTCAGGCCGTCGACTCCACGCTGCTGATTGATGCCCTGCGCGAGAAGGATCACCTGGAAACGGTAGGTGGGCTTGCTTACATTAACCAGTTGATGGACAGGATCACCACGGTGACCCATTTCAGCCATTATCTGGACATTGTCTGTGAGAAGGCGACCCTGCGCCGACTAATTCGCACCTGTTCCTGGATTGTGGAGGAATGTCACAAACAGGAAAACGGCATTGAGCACTTCGTCGAGAAGGTGGAAGAGGAGATTTTCCGAGTCAGCGATCAACGGGCTGCCAGTGAAATGCACAAGATTGATTTCTCGGTCAAGGAGGCCATGCTCCGCGTCGAGCAATTCATGACGCGCAAAGGCGCAGTGACCGGGGTTCCGAGCGGATATAAGGAATTGGACAAATTGACCTCTGGTTTCCAGAAAAACCAATTAATCATTTTGGCTGCCCGCCCTTCTATGGGGAAAACCAGTTTTGCCCTCAACATTGCAGAAAACAATGTTGTGCCCATGCGCCAGGATACCGAGCCCGTCCGCACCCTCATTTTCAGCCTGGAAATGGGCCATGAGGAGCTGGCCATGCGTCTGCTGTGCAGTAACGCAAGAGTCAGCATGGGCAAACTGCGCGACGGCTTTCTCGACTCCAAGGGAATGGCTGCACTACAAAAAAGCGCGTCCATCCTGAGCAAAGCACCCCTGCTGATCGACGACAGCAGCAGTCTGACCATCCTGGAATTGCGCGCCAAAGCCCGCAGGCTGCACGCGCAGCACAAGCTGGGGCTGGTTATTGTCGACTACCTGCAGTTGATCGCCGGCAGTGATCCACGGGTACCACGCGAACAACAAATCGCAGAAATTTCGCGCGGCCTCAAGGGAATGGCCAAGGAACTCGGGCTGCCTGTGATTGTACTCAGCCAGTTGAATCGCGAATCGGAAAAAGGCCAACGTCTGCCTCGCCTTTCCGATCTGCGCGAATCGGGATCCATCGAACAGGATGCGGATATCGTACTGATGCTTTCCAAGGCCCGCAAAGATCTGAAAAATGACGAAGTTACTGTGATCGGAGACTCCGCTGAATTAATCATTGCCAAACAGCGCAATGGCCCAGTAGGAAGTGTATCGCTGGCATTTCTTCGTGAAATTACCCGCTTTGAAACTCTTTCTCTCGCTTCCGAATAGCAGAAGTTATGTATAAAACATCGCATTTTTTCCTCGCATGCTCCCTCCTGATGACCACCGTCATCACAAGCTGGGCCGACACTGCCCCCTCCATTTCCGTTCCCACGGCATCTCAACCACTGGTCTCCACAGCGCAACAGGAAACGCGTACCGTTCCCACTATCAACAGCATTCAAATCCGCTACCTGGGCGCCGCCCAGAACGTCAGCGAGGAGAAGATACGCGCCAACATCGCTTTGCGCGTCGGCCATCCCATCGATTCTTCATTGATGGATCGTTCGTTGCGCAACCTGAATCAGACGGGGTGGTTCGATCTCTACTACTTTGAACAGAAAGAACTGCCTGACGGGCGGGTTGATCTGAGCTTGTTTGTCAAACCGCGGCTGATTTTGCGCGAGGTTCGTTTCGAAGGGAATTCCGAGTACTCTGCCAAATCGCTGCGCAAAGATGCGGGCGTGCAAAGTGAGGCCGATCGTCCGCTGAACGATTTCACCCTGCAAAGTGACGCTCGGGCCATTGCAAGGTACTACAGGGAGCGCGGTTATACCGAGGCCACAGCGGAATACGAGGTTACCAGGGATGAAACCAATGGAACAGGGGTCGTGGTCTTTAAGATCAAGGAAGGTCCCCGCGTGCGTATCAGCGACATTCAGTTTATCGGCAACCAGTCGATTTCTGCCAGCCGCCTGCAGGATGTCATGACCACCCAGACACGCGGGTTCTTCTCATGGTTGACGGGAACAGGGCGTTTTAAGGAAGACGTATTCCGCGAAGATCTCACCAAATTGCGCGACTACTACCGCAACGAAGGTTTTCTGGATGTCGAAATCCCCGAAGCCAAGGTTGAACTGGACTATCCCGAACCAGACAGGATGATCATCAAGGTGCATGTGGAGGAAGGGCGTCGCTACCAGACAGGCTCCATCAAACTGGACGGCAACACCATTTTCACCAATGAGCAATTAATGCCCATTCTCTCGCTGAAGAGCGACGCTTTCTTCTCTCCTGCCAAAGTGGACGCAGATCGGGAGCAAATTATTGACTACTACGGCCGCGACGGCCGTCTGGAAACGCGTGTGTTGGCAGAGCGCATTGCCAATCTGGAAACGGGACATATCGACCTGGTTTACCATATTCGCGAAAGTGAACAGTTCTACGTGGAAAGCATCAACATCGAAGGAAACCTGAAAACCAAAAGCAAGGTCATCCTGCGCGAACTGGCACTGGCACCTGGAGACGTTTTTGACCTCGTACGCATGAAGACCTCGCAAAACCGCCTACGCAATCTGCGGTTCTTCGACGAGGCATCCCCCAATCATGGCGTACTTTTGACCCCAGAGTCCACACAAGTCCCCAACCGCCGCAATCTCCGTATTGACCTGAAGGAAGGTCGCACGGGTGCGCTGACCTTTGGCGCAGGGTTCAGCACCGTGGAGAGTATCATCCTCTTTGCCGAAATCACACAGACCAATTTTGATTTGTTCAACTATAAGTCCATGTTTGTCGGCGCAGGTCAGAAATTCCGCCTGCGACTGGCAATCGGGGATCGCTCCAACCAGATCAATCTGTCTTTTGAGGAACCTTGGTTCATGGAGCAGGAGCTGGCTGTAGGATTCGAGTTGTTCCGCGAGGAAAGCAGTTACATCAGTACTCTGTACAATGAGTTGCGCATGGGGTTTGAAGTCTACCTGCGTAAACGGCTGTTTGAATTGGTGGAAGGCAGGCTTTCCTATCGTCTGGAACAGGTCAGGATCTTTGACGTGGCTGATGATGCTCCTGCGCTCTACAAACGTGAAGAAGGAACGCGCCTGGTCTCCAAGGTTGGCTTTTCCCTGGTACGCGATACCCGCAATCATTTTGTAACCCCCAGCCGCGGAAACCGATTCGAGATTGGGACGGAATACGCAGGACTGGGTGGTGACGTAGATTACGTGAAACTGGAGGGGCGCGCGGCACAGTACTTCAAGGTAAGCGACTACGGGGAACAGATTTTCTCCATCCTCGGCCGTGCAGGAAACCTTTGGGAAACAGGCAACCGCCCCGTTCCCTTCTTTGATCGCTACTATCTGGGGGGACCAAACAGCCTGCGAGGCTTCGATTTCCGTCATGTCGGCCCCAAGGAAGGCGGCGAACCCATTGGAGGTAACAGCTATTTCTTCTGGAGTCTGGAGCACTCCATACGCCTGGCAGAGCCGTTGCGCTTTGCCGTGTTTTATGACGGTGGTTTCGTCAATGCAAAGACTGGCGACTTCAACCCCGAACACTATCGCGACAACTACGGGTTTGGCCTGCGACTCTTCATCATGGGCGCTCCGCTCCGTATGGACTACGGTATTCCCCTCACCAAGGACAAGGATCAAAAAAGTGGCGGCCAGTTTTATCTGTCCTTTGGTACCAGATTTTAATCGCCTAACCAGACATATCGTGTTTTACTGAAACCCTTATTTTTCTAGCATGAATCTCAAATCCTTATTTATCGGTTTCCTCTGTATTCTCCCACTAAGCCTTTTCGCTGAAAAGGTTCTGGTCGTCGATCTGGCTCTGTTGACCGCACTACACCCCGAACGCAGGGTCGCCATAGAAACGATCCGTGCAGATATGGATACATATCGTCAGAAACTCGACATAAACGAACGCGAACTTCTCTCCCTGCGGACAGAAGTACAAAAGGCTATTCAGGAAGCACGAACTGCCGATCAAAACCCGATGAACTCCGATGCCAGTAAACAGTTAAAAAAAGAACGGGCAGGCCAACTGTTGCAGCAACTGGATATCAACGAGCAGACATTTGTGAGGGCTCGCGAACAGTTTAACAATACAATCAATGCGCGCCTCAACGAAGCGACTGCCGCCATCCATGAGGAGGTCGCGCGTTTAGCCCGCAGAGAAGCCAGAAAGCAAGGCGCCTCCCTGTTATTGGATAAATCAGGCAACAAGGGTGTTGTCGTATACCATCTGGACGCGATGGATATTACCGACGAAATCAAAGCCCTCATTGATTCCCGCAACCCCTGACCAGACTTTGTTTTTTAGCCCTGCCAATACCTGGCAGGGCTTTTTTAGTTTTCAGGAAGGTCGTTTTTCGGTAGTCCATCATCATGAAGTATTCATTTCCTCTCAGACAATTATTGGAGTACGCGGGAGAGTATGACTTGAGAGGAAATGGACCTGAGCAAATAACGGGTATTGCCGCCCTGGACAAAGCAGGTCCAGGGGATCTTTCGTTTCTGGGAAACTCCAAATACCGCTCTCTGGTCGCCGACAGCAAAGCCAGCTTTCTCCTTCTTCCCAAGGACTATGAAGGAACCCCGAGGCAGGAGGGGCAGTGCTATTTACTGGTGGACAGCCCTTCTCTCGTACTGGCAAAGGTCTGCGGATTGATAGAAAAGCAGCTACGTCCCCGTCCCGAGGCAGGAATTCATCCCAGCGCGGTGATTGCCGCAAGTGCACAAATTGCCGCAGACGCGCACATCGGTCCGTTTTGCCAGATTGAAAGCGATGCCATGATAGAAAACGGGGCGGTACTCGTCGGGCACAACCATATCGGACGCGGCGCCCGTATCGGGGAGGAGAGTTGGCTTGCGCCACGAGCAGTTGTAATGGACTATTGCCAATTGGGCAAACGTGTGATCCTTCAGCCTGGCTGCGTGATCGGGTCCGATGGATACGGTTATGAGACGCGCAACGGCGTCCATGAAAAAGTACCGCAAATCGGCGCCGTCATCCTGAGCGATGATGTTGAAATCGGCGCCAACACCACCATTGATCGGGCTCGTTTTGAACAAACCGTCATCGGACCTGGTACCAAACTCGATAATCTGGTGCAGATCGGCCACAATGTAGCCACTGGACGCGGATGCCTGATCGTAGGACAGGCTGGCATCGCAGGCAGTACCAGATTGGGGGATTATGTGATTATTGGCGGGCAAGTCGGAATGGCAGGCCACCTGAATATCGGCTCAGGCAGTAAGATCGCCTCCCAGAGCGGTGTCCCTGGAGACCTCCCCCCCAACAGTTTTGTGCGTGGCACACCTTCCGAACCGTATGCGCTTGAACAGCGTCTGCTGGTTTTGCGAAGACGTCTGCCCGAATTTTTCAAAAGGCTCTCGGCATTGGAAGAAAAAGTCCATAGCCTTGAATCCCAATCCTCTTCTCCCTGCTAATATTTTCTGTCATGCAATCCGTTAAGTTTCGTATCTTTTCCGGAAGTTCCAACCCAGAGCTGGCCCGCGCCATCTGCGAATCCATCGGGGTTCCGCTGGGTGAAGCACAAGTCACCCGCTTTCCAGACGGAGAAACGTTCGTTAAAATTGACGAGAATATCCGCGGCATGGATGTGTTTATCATCCAGTCCACCTGTAAGCCTGCCAACCATCACATCATGGAATTGCTGATCATGATTGATGCCGCACGCCGCGCCTCGGCCCAGCGCATTACCGCAGTGATTCCTTTTTACGGATATGCGCGTCAGGATCGCAAGGATCAGCCGCGTGTGCCCATCACCTCCAAGCTGGTGGCAAACCTGCTGGTGGCTGCAGGAGCCAACCGCGTTCTGACAATGGATCTGCACGCCCAGCAAATCCAGGGCTTTTTCGACATCCCTGTCGACCATCTGTACGCCTCCCCCGTTTTCTTCGACTATCTGGAGAAATACAAGAATCTGGACCTTACCGTAATTTCACCGGACGTCGGGGGAATGAAAGCAGCTGCGGCTTACGCGGATGTTCTCCGTTGCGGATTGGGCTTTGTCGCCAAACGCCGCAAGGATGCGACCACCGTTGTCGCCTCCAATCTGGTCGGTGACGTCGAAGGTCGTGACGTGCTGCTGGTCGATGATATGACCGAAACGGCAGGAACCTTGGTCGCAGCTGCCAAAATGGCTCGTGAACATGGCGCGCGCACGGTCCGGGCTGCCGTCAGCCACGGAGTTCTCAATGATCTCGGCTTCGAACGATTACGCGAGGGCGTGCTGGATGAGCTGATTACAACAGACTCCACACCGATCAACATACAAGGTCTACCCATCACTGTATTAAGTGTCGCCAATCTGCTGGGTGAAGCAATCAATCGCATTCACCGCAACGAAAGCATTACCAATCTGTTCAAGGTTAAAGGGTTCTAGACAGGGTTGGCGCGGAGTCCTCCTCCCGGCTTGGCGACTTTACGCCGCGAACAGAGGGTCTCTTGTCGCGGCATAAAGCCGCTCCTACAAAGGATTAGGGTCCTTCGTAACTGGAAAATTGTGGATACATGAGACGAAAGTTTTTCGGGCTCAGGCCAGACCCTCCGTGTTCAAAATAGATTTTTTCGCCAACCGTACGTCCTGCTACGTTACCGGGAACTTCCCCAGTGCCGTGAAACATCCCTTTGGGGTTCTGTGGAACCGTCCACGATTTGTCCATGGCAGAGAGACTACGGCTATCATTGCGCGCAATTGTCTCTACATTCCCTGCCATAAACAGGAAATTGAGGGCATCCCCCAAGCCATGGGAACGGCTTGGTGAAATCTGGCCCCAGCCTGAGCCCGTTTCCCCAAAACTCCCGTTCAGAGCCTGATTCTGGTGCACGAAATTCCATGTGGTAAGATTATAACCATCCGAACGTATTTCCAACAGAAGCGGATATCTGGACGCCTCAAACTTTTCAGGCTTGAGCGCCCAACTAATCGTTGTCCCACCAATCTGTATTGAAGGCAGAGGAAACTGCGTAATCTTGTACGACTGCAGCGTACTATTATAGCCGTAGCTCCCTCTCACACGATAGACCAATTCTGCCTTGTCCAACACCCGCGCCGCACCACCCATCCCACCCGGGCAATAGGGTAGATCACCCGTGGCCATGCTCCCCGAGGCATTGTAACGCACCTCTGTCAGATAGCCTGCCAAAAAATAGTGGAGGGTACCCGTCGGGAGCCTCATCCCCTCGGGTGGAACCAAATTATCCACCCCACCGCCCGATGGATATCCAGGCGGCAGCCAACCGTCATGATCAGATGCATAAGCATTCAATGCTGCTCCAATCTGACGCATGCTGTTAATACAACGAACCGTCTCCGAGCGCATCAGAATGTAGTTGAACGAGCCAAGCAACAGCATTGCCAGAAGCCCAATGATCGCAACAACCACCAACAACTCTACTAACGTAAATGCGGAACGACTGCGTTGGGAATGATTCATAGGCAAGCTAACTGTTCTGATTTTCTTCTGGCACCCCTGCGCCAGCACCTGACGATAGTATTGGAAATCTACCCCGTTTGTAACAGTAAAATCCTATTGTATGTCAAAACAGTTGTAATCTATGATAATAAATAGGATGTATAAGCCAGATAAGTATCACAACAGTACACGAATTCCCTGGTATAAGTGGAATCTGCTGCAACCGGAACTCCTCTACTTGAGCCGGTCTCTCAAAAGGCCTAACACCTCTTCGCTTCCCATCACCACAATATTATCATTGGCACCTTCTGTATCCCGCGTTGCGATCTGGGTGTATCAAGGGAAAGTCCAAGTGAGCCAGGGATCCTCATCCTGCACTGCAACAGCGGGTGAGTGGATCTTTATTCCTGAAGGGAGACCTGCGCAAATGACTCATACCGCACAAAGCGAATGGATCCTGCTTGCCTTTGCGTTACGCTGGAACGGAGCAGGCAGGATATTTTGCAGCGACGACTCGTTGTGGAAATCGCCCCGTATTACCCGTCTGGAAGAACAGACGATTCTTATGGTGCATCGTTTCGCAGACAAGATATTCCAACAATACAGGTTCCAATGGAACCCAACGAATGCGGCCACCTGGTTTGATCTGCGCAGACTGTTTGACCGCTGGATCTATATATGGATACAGGAATCCTCCCAATTCGGGAGGAAATGGCGCCACTCGCAGAATATGGATCTACGCATTCTGAAGGCAATCCGCAGACTGGAAGAGACTTCTCCCAATACAAGGCCCGACATGCAAACCATCGCTGCGGACATCGGCCTCAGCAAGAGCCATTTCTATCGTTTATTCCGACACGAAACGGCCACTTCACCATGGAGGTATTGGAAAAATGGAACAACATCACACACCTGACTTACCCTGGTTTCAATGGCACTTACTACATGCCGAACTACGCTTCATCTGCCAGTCTGACCATAAGCAGGATAAAACAACTTCTCTCAAACAACACGACAGGCCGCCATATCATACGGCAATCTGGCTTAACCAAGGGGAAATACAAGTGGCCCAAGGAAGTCAGGCAGTCACTCTTTATCCGCGCGACTGGATATTTCTACCTTCAGGGAAACCGTTTTCCATCAGTATGCTCTCACAGGCAACATGGACTCAGGTTTCCTTCACAATGGACTGGTTCGGTTCTCAGAGAATGTTCTTTAGCCAGGATGTCATGTGGAAAATCAGGGCAAACCCCCATCTGGAGGAACAGACAAGCGCCCTGTTGAAACGTGCGGAAGAAGGAGGTTTGCCGTTGCAACGGGAGCTATTTCAACAGAAGGAAGTCGATATTTCCGATTGGTTCAGGTTGCGGGAAATGTTTGACGGCTGGATGTGTGCATGGACACAGGAAATGGCCAGACTTGGCAAAAGCTTCATCCACGAAAAGGACTTTGATCAACGAATCCTGAGCGCTGTGCGATATTTGGAAAACCTGCCTCTGGATCATAATCCTGATATCACAGGCTGCGCACGAAGCCTTAATTTGAGCACCAGCTACTTCTCCCGTTTGTTTCGCAAGGAGTTTGGAATATCTGCTGAAGCATACAGGATGCAGCTAAAACTGGATTTTGCCATTCGCAAGCTGACCAGCTCACGCGACAGCATGCAGGAAATCGCTACGCAGCTTGGATTTAGCCAGACATGGCTGAACATCTGGTTGAAACGGGAGACCGGGCAAACCCCCTCTCAAATCAGGAAGCTGGGTTCCCCGGACATGCTGCAGGCGCCGCGCAGGCAACGCCACTGAACTCGGTTTCGTCCTTAAGCTTCGTTGACCACAGGATTGGTCAGCGCACCGATTTTCTCGATTTCAATGGTAACCGTATCACCGGCCTTGAGCCAACGCGGCGGTTTTGCCGCCATACCGACACCGTGCGGGGTTCCTGTCAGGATCACCGTCCCTGGCAACAGCGTGGTACTGCCACTGAGAAATTCGATCAGCGTTGGCACATCGAAAATCATGTCATCCGTGTTCCAGTCCTGTACGGTTTCCCCGTTGAGGATCGTGCGGATCTTCAGTGTATTGGGATTCGGAATCTCATCCGTGGTCACCAGCACGGGTCCGAGAGGAGCAAATGTATCAAAGAACTTGCCGCGACACCACTGCCCTCCACCGTTCTTAATCTGCCAGTCACGCGCACTGACATCATTGGCACAGGTGTAACCCAAAACGTAATCGAGCGCATTCTCCTTTTTCACATTTTTGCAGGCCTTGCCAATGACAACAGCCAGTTCGCACTCGTAATCCACTTCTTCGCTCTTCAGGCGCGTTGGAATCTCAATCGGATCTCCCGGATTTTGCAGGGTGTTATTCCCCTTCACAAACAGGATCGGCCAGGGATTAACCTTCGCACCAGATTCTTCTGCATGAAACTTGTAATTTAACCCGATACAGAGAATGCTGCTGGGAACCAGCGGCGCCAGCAGCTTGGCGGGCACCACTACCTTTCCTGTTGACGTCAATTTACCCAACAGCTCTCCTTCCAACAGTTCGTATTCGCCATTCTCCTTGAGAGCGGCGAAATGAATCTTTCCCTGTGCGTCCTGAATGCGTGTGATTTTCATGTCTGGATCAAAAAATAGGTAAACGCTCAGACTGTTACAGAATCCCCCGAAATACCAGCCCAAACCGAGCAAAGGCCGCACTGTAAAGATAAAGGAACCACAGATTGCGCAGATTTCCGCAGAGAAGAAAAGTCTCTCACAAAGGCACAAAGACCACAAAGAAGAGATTCACGCGAAGTTCATCCCCTTGTAGGAGCGGCTTTATGCCGCGACCGGAATCACACAACATTCCGGGGTAAGCCCCTCCCACAGGGGAGGTGGCCTGATTGCCACCAATCAGCCCCATGGCTGACGCTGATGGCTACTCAATTTCAGAGAGCGTTGCGATCCTCTGATTCTTCACGGCTTCGCGTGAGCTTCTCTTTCTGTCCCTTGGTGTTCTCTGTATCTTAGTGGGGTACTCTTCTTTTCCTTCTGCGACAATCGATGAAATCGGTGCTTTCGAAAAGTACCGTATCCCTGGTTTTCCCCGACCTCTCTTTCTGATTTGCCAGAGCTGTTCTTTCCTGTTGAAGTATGGGCTTTCTCCTGAAAGGAGATATCAACCCTTTATCCAGTCGATTCCAATGAGCGAATATGTAGCCGTCATTCCAGTCCCTGCCATGGGCGCCACTGTTCACGAGATGACGCTGATTGATGTGCTGGTGAAAGAGGGGGATCGTGTGGAAAAAGGCCAGATATTGGCCGAATTGGAGAGCGATAAATCCGCATTTGAATACGAATCCCCCGCCAGTGGGACGATTGTTAAACTGGAGGTACGCGCAGGGGATATCATCTCGGTTGGCAAAACTTTTTTCCTGCTGCGAACCAACGATGACTCTTTGCGCCATCTGGAGGGACAGGCTACAGAGGATGCTCCGAAGCCACAGGCAGAAAAAAAGTCGTCCTCTTCACCCAAAACCGCTTCTGTCGCCAAATCCCCTCCATCTGCCGCTCCCGCTACTGTCAAGCCCTCCCCTCTTCCCGTTGCAGCGGAGGGTCCCCGCTTTACTCCCAAGGCGTTACGCCTGCTGAGCGAGCACCGTATTTCACCCGAGGAATTCCCTCTGCAACAAGGATCCGGTCCAGGTGGCAGAATTTCAGGCGAGGATGTGCAAGGCTACCTGGAAGGAGCTGCTCATACCGTCCTGCCTCCCGCCAGCAACCATTCTAAAGAGCCATCGTCACTTATCCTTGAAACGGTTCAGGTGGCAGGTATTGGCCACGCAGTCCCCAAGGGTGTCCGCTCCAATCGCGATATTTTACAGGCATTCCCCGAAATGACCGAAGAAGAGATCATCAAGATCACTGGCATTCGTCAGCGGCACTATGCCGGCGTTGAGGAATCCGCCACCAGCCTTGGTGCAGAAGCCGCATTGAAGGCGATGCGCATGGCTAAAGTCCAGGCCGAGGATATTGACGGTATTCTGCTGGCGACGATCTTGCCAGACCAGCCTGTTCCGAGCGCCGCCAGCGGGCTGGCCAAGTTTCTCGGGATTCAGCACGCATTTACTTTTGATCTCAACGCCGCCTGTTCGGGCTGGCTGTACGCATTGGAAGTCGGCCGCGCCTTGCTTCATGCAGGTTCTGCCCGTTGCCTGCTGGTTGTCACGGCAGAGCTGTTGTCGCGTATCACCAATCCCAAAGATCACAAGACCGCCTTTCTGTTTGGCGATGGAGCGGGAGACGCGGTATTGACCCTGCAACCAGGGGGACACCGCCTGCATCGCATGCCACTGTCTGGAAACTCTGAATTTTACCATGCGATTGAGCGCACCGGTGGCGGCGCCCGCATGTTGGTACCCAGTCCTGCCAGCGACGATCTGACTTCCTTCTATCTATCAATGGATGGGGCTACTGTGTTCAAAAACGCAGTAGTCGCATTCAGCAACATCATCGAAGAAACCCTGGCGCGTCACAGCCTGTCACCGGATGACGTTGCATGGATCGTCCCGCATCAGGCCAATGAACGGATATTGAAGGCAGTCAGCAAACGCATCGGTATTCCGTTTGAGCGTTTCGTAGTGACGATCGGCAAATATGGAAACACCTCTGCAGCATCGGTTTCCATGGCTTTGGGCTGGGCCGCGGAAGAAGAAATCTTCACACCGGGCGACAACATCATTTTCTGTTCCGTCGGCGCCGGCTTCACTTATGCCGGTGGCCTGCTGGTCTGGTAGCCCTCCCTGGACAAACTCTCTTTCTGCTCTCTACTTGTATTTACGGCCATTGCGGGACATGAAAGCGTTGTTGCTCGGTAACGTGAGCGGCTTTGGCGCCAAGCGTCTCTATCAGATGATGGAAAAACACCCGGTGTCCAAAATGATTCGGGTGAATTGGATCATTTAACCACAACGGCCATGCACCGGAGTGGGCGTTCCAGCAGGCATGGTGATCCACCAACGGCCAGTTGCGTTCGTGCGCCAGTTCGCGCACGACATTCATGAACAATTCCAATTGCTCGTTCTTATAATCGGACTGCGGGTCTCCCCATATTCCGTTGCAGGTCTGCAGAACCGCCAAGGCGCCCATCTTCTCTGTTTTCTGCCCCAGCAAATCCAGGTTCTGACGAAACTGCTCCACTGGCATCGCGCGTGCGGGATGATGCACATCATTCATCCCGATCATGTAAAATACCACGTGCGGACGTACCGCTTCCACCCGGTGTTCGAACGTATCCAGCAGTTGAATCGTCGTGTCACCACTGTATGCGGATTTAATGACAAGATCATGAATCCGCGCCAGATCTCCGCGCACATGCTCACTGAACATCTCCGTGTAGTCGCGACAGCCATACGTGTGATAAATTCCATGCGTAATGCTATCTCCGTTAAACAGCCAACGCACCGGATAATCTGCCTTCAAAAAAGCCTGGATTCTTTGCATGGCAGAAATCATGCCGAACGTATCCACAGAAACAAGAGAAAGAATCAGAGATTGCTGATTTCTGGCTTTCACTGAAATCGAGAAATCGCTTTGGTAGAGAGATGGCAAAAACCGATTCCGCATTGTTGCAGTTGAGAGGCGTGGAATTCCACCGAAGAAAACCCATTCTTAAAGGCATTGACTGGGAAATGAAGCAGGGAGAACACTGGGCTGTTCTCGGCGCCAACGGCTGTGGCAAGACGACCCTGTTACAGATTATTCTCGGTTACGAATCCCCCAGCGCAGGACAGATATCGTTACTCGGCAAGAAGTATGGAGAGACGGATTGGCGCGAGCTGCGACCCCTGCTCGGTTGGGTCAGCGCTGCCACCGCAAAACGCATTGAAGACAGCGAACTGGTCATCGATGCCGTAGCCAGCGGTCGCAAGGCCCTTCTCAATTATTGGACCATACCCCCTGCAAGCGAGTTGCGCGAGGCACGCAAATGGCTGCAACGGTCAGGAATCAGCCATTTGGAAAATGCCGTCTGGGCCCAGTTATCGCAGGGAGAAAAACAACGGGTGCTGATCAGCCGTGCCTGTATGGCCCGTAGTCGCCTGCTTTTCCTGGATGAACCATGCGCAGGCCTTGATCCTGTATCGCGGGAGCGTTTCCTCTTATTTCTGCGTAAAATCCTGCGGGAACCAAAGGCTCCCGGTTTAGTATTGGTCACACATCACGTTGAGGAAATCCTCCCTGAGATCACCCATGTTCTGGTATTGCAGGATGGACGCGTGGCCGCAACCGGCCCGCGCAGTAAAGTGATGACCAGCGCCGTCCTCAGTAACGCATTTGACGCGCCTGTACAGCTACGCCGCTCCCGCGATCGCTATATCCTGGAATTTGCCCCCACTGAAGAAACTTTTGACGAGATACTCTAACCCACTACGGATACGACTTGAAACCACAGATTACACAGATTTTCACAGAAAGAAGTGCTCCACACGAGCCTTTCTCTGTGACCCTCTGTGAAAATCTGTGGTTCTTTTGTTTTTTTGATTAACTCAAGTCTTTCAGCAGTTCCCAGTCTTTGGTAAGATCGTGCACGGTACCGCTGTCCAGCGCCTGGTCGATTCCGCAGGCCATGATCAGTGAACGCACCCCTTCATACATACTGGCGGCTGGAGCGGCGCCCTCTAACAAAGTACGGGCAAGTTGGGAAGACATATAATCGTCTCCTCCACCATGTCCACCCGCATGTCGGGTGTCGATGACTTCGCGTTCCACGCCAGGGACGATGGAATTCACCTCAATCACACCTGTGAGCGCATCAGCGCGAATCGCGCCATGAGTTCCCACAATATAAAAACGACGCTCTGTGATTGCCGAACTGCAGTTCGTATGGAACGTAGCACGAACCTGGTTCTCAAACTCAATGATGGCGACCTGATTATCGACAATATCCTTGTCAGTTCCAAATGGGTTCACACGGTGCGGGTCAGCCCAGATTTCGAAAATCGTCTTCCCTGTCTCAGGGTTCACCAACTCGTCACGCAAGTGCGCGTTTTCAGGAACGAAAAAATTGCATCCTCCAAAACTGGCAGCACGTATGGGATTACTCTCCACCATCCAGAGACAGAGGTCCATATCATGACAGCACTTCTCCAGCAGATGAGTTCCTGCGTTCTCGCGCTTGCGACGCCAGTTCGCATGAATATAACCACCGTGACCAGGAGAAAGAGTTTCATTAAACTCCAGCGAGACGATCTTGCCAATGCGCCCATCCTGCAGCAGCTTTTTCACCTGCTGGTACATGGGTGCATAACGCAGTACCAATCCAAAGGCGAACTGCTTGCCTGATTCCTTCCAAACGCGGATCAGCTCTGGCACACGGGACAGATCCACTCCCAAAGGTTTTTCACAGAACACATTTTTGCCAGCTTTCAGCGCCGCAATAATCTGCTCAGGATGGTAGCGGTTTGGTGATCCGATAAAAACCCAGTCGATACTGTCATCCTTCAGGAGGGCTTCCTGCGTGCGCACACTAGACCGGTCCAGGTTAAACTCTTTCAGGGTATGCTGGATCGACCCTTCATAAGGATCGTGAATTGCCACCAGCTCAAGCTGGCCGTTGCCTTTGTTCAGTAAACCGCGCAAAACGCCTCTCAGACGTCCTCCGACGCCTATCGCTCCAATCCGAACTTTCTTCGATGTACTCATGCAGACATTATACTTTGTCCGAAAATAGATTGAAATGATTAAAATGGACAAATATTTATCTATTTCGGACAATAAAGATATGGCTACTTCCTTACATCAGACGGATATCCTGCATGATCTGACCCATTGGGTTGAACGCCTGCCACAACCCGAAGGATATTTTGTCGGCCACTCCTTTCAACGTGCGGGCCTGCCCGACAACATTCTGCTGTTTTCCCGCGTGTCAGGCCCGCTATTGGCTTCCCCCTTTTTTCATCACCACCATCGCTATGTATTGATTGTTGGGCTCGGTGGATCAGGTACTGTGATTTTGAATCAGCACCCTTTGCGCATGGAACCAGGCTGTGCAGTATTGGTACACCCATTACAATTTCACCATTACGCGGATGTCTCCAAGGAAACCCTGCGCTGGTTGTTTCTCACCTTTGAGATGGCGAACACAGATGTTATCGCCGACTGGCGCAACCAGGTAGTCTCTCTGGATGCTCGCACCTATACGCTGCTGCGCGAACTGTCCGTTCTCTGGAGCAATCCTCTCGTTTCGCAAGCTGAGCGCAGGGAAATCCCTCTGCTGCTTGACTGGCTTCTCCTGCATCTGACCAACCTTGCGCAGAGACAACACCGTCCTGCCCCTCCTCGCCAGGGCATGGAGGTGTTTTTTCGAGTTGAACGGTGGCTCACCGTAACTCCCGTGGACAAATGGGATCTCCTCTCACTGGCACAGGATCTCGGTATGTCTGAAAGGCACTTGCGCCGATGTTTTCATACGGAAACCCATGTTGGCATTGGGCGTTTTTTGCAGGAACGCAGAATGTTGAAGGCTATCGCCGTGCTGCGCAGGGGCGGTCGTATTTCCGATGCCGCCGAAGCGGGAGGTTATACCAGCCTGTATGTGTTTAGCCGCGCCTTTCGACGCCTGTTCGGACTCTCCCCGCGCGACTACAGGCGTCCGCGATAAAAACAGAAGTAGATCAATATGGCGACCTGCGACAACAGGGTGAGAATAAAAAACGACTGGCAAAACCAGACCAGCCAATCATGGCGCAATGGCCGCACGCGCAAACAGGCAGGCTGAGCAGTACTCTTCATCCTCACCATCATGCAGGAGATACCCCACTTCGCAAAGCGAAAATGAGAAATCACAGATTCGACAGATTACTGTAGATAAGCCCTCACCTGATGCTGTGCAACCAGCGAACCAAAAGATGCGGCCCGATTTTGAAACACGGTGACCTGCTCAAAAGGAAATGGCATGTCCGTCAGCCTCCATCTCTCATGTTGTTCCAGGCGTTGGCGCACGCAAGCCAGATAGGGCATGTAATCCGTACGGAAATACAATTTTGCACGCAAAGAGGAATGCTGTGCCAACAGGTACAGAAAGGCTTCTTCTACCAGCCTGCGCTCTTTGTGTCGGCGCTTGGGCCATGGATCGGGAAACAATATCCATGTGTTGCGGATCGTCACACTGTCTGGCCATACAGTAAGGACCTCCCAGGCGTCCGCCTTTAGGAAATGCAGATTTGTGAGTGTCGCCGCATTGCGTTTCCGCTCGGCTCTTGCCACACGTCCACACAAGAGATCCACGCCGATACAATGCTCTTCGGGGTGCGCCTCCGCATACGCAGCAAGAAAGTGCCCGTGCCCACAACCGATTTCCAGTGTCACCTCCCGTTTTCCCGCGCACGCCCGCTCCAGATGTTCACGCAGCACACTCTGCCGATCGAGTATGGTGTTCCTCAATGCCAGGGGACTTTTTGCCATGGTACTCAGTTACTCCTCTCCTGTGGCGAATGTATAGGTATTCGAAAGTGGATACATGTCCCCTCTCCTTCCCTGCTTTCCACCCAAATTGTGCCCCCATGTATCTGCACGGTATGCTTGGCAATGCTCAATCCGAGTCCAGACCCTCCCTGAGTCCTCGCACGGCCTTTATCCACCCGATAGAAACGTTCAAAAATATGAGACTGATGCTTCTCAGGAATCCCCCTGCCCTTATCACACACGGAAACCAGCAGGCTGTCTCCCTCTCGTCGGCTGACCAGTCGCACAGGTTGATCATTGGCCGTACTGTACTGGAATGCGTTTTCCAACAGATTTTCCACGACACGGGATAGTTTCGTCGGATCAATGGATGCGGTTGCCACGGTTGTATCCAGAGAAAACTGCAATCGCTGCTCATCTATCTGCGCTTGCGAAACAAAGTCCTCCGCCACCGCAGTTAGCCACTGGTTGAAATCCACATGGGTACGCTCTAGCTGCAATCTTGTTCCCTCCAGCCGCGACAGCTCCAACAGATCTTCCAGTAAATGATGCAGTCTCTCCGCATTGGCTGCTATTTTCTGCAAAAAACGTAACCGGTCTTCCTTTGAAATATGCTCCTCGCTGTTTTGTATCGTTTCCACATATCCTTTTATGATCGTAAGCGGCGTTCGCAATTCATGTGAAACATTGGCTACAAAATCACGCCTTACCTGTTCCAGACGGTGCTGCTGCGTGATATCCCTGAAAACAAACAACAGCCAGGAATCCGCCTGTGATTTATCTGCTGCAAAACGGGTCCCCGTTATCTGAAAAACATGCCTGCCCTCCCCCTGACTCACTTCTATCTCTCCATGGGCACGACTGTAGTGACGCACCTGTCGCAGCAGGTTCAGAAATTCCCCATGCGAAAGAACGCGTTCAATCCGCGTACCCTGGGGCAGATTGCGTCCTCCCAGCAATGTTGCCAATGCGGGATTGGACAACACCACCTGATGCTCGTCGTCGAGAATTAAAACCCCCTCCTGTATCTGATTCAATATCGTTTCCGCCTTCAGACGCCGGGTGTGCTCTTCCTGCGAATGTTGTTGCTGTTCCCGAATCCACTGATCCCAAAGAATTTCCAGCCTGTCCAGCCCTGTCAGTCGATGCAGCCATGAGCCGCGGCGAAGTAGCGGCCTGCGCTGTTGTAGCGCCTGCGACAAAAGGGACAGTGCGTTTCTAACTACAAGGAGTATTCCTATCAGAAACAGGAAAACAGTCAAGAGGCTCCAATACCAGGACATGGAAATTTCAAATCAGGGTACGATTTTATAGCCGACACCCCGTATTGTCTCAATTCTATCCGCTTCATCATCCAGTTTCTCCCGCAAGCGTCGGATATGGGTATCCACAGTACGGGTTTCGATTTCCGCATCGTAGTTCCATACATTGACCAACAGATTTTCCCGTGTCTGTACCCTTCCCTTGCGCTCCATCAGCAGCTTTAACAGCTTGAATTCTGTCGCTGTAAGCTCAACAGGCTGTCGCTTGACGGTTACCGTATGTGTTTCCTCATCGAGTACGATTTGCCCAATCTGCAACTGTTGTGGAGGAGAATTTTTGCTTCCGCTCTGTTCCGTCCTCTTGAGCAGGCCTTGCACGCGAAGAATCAATTCCCGAATATCAAATGGTTTTGCGATATAATCGTCTCCCCCCGATTCCAATCCCTGAATACGGTCTTCCGTTTCACCGCGCGCTGTCAGAAAGATAATCGGGGTCTGCTGAAACTCTGGGTCTGAGCGCAGCATTCTGCAGATTTGAGTTCCTGACAAATCGGGCATCATGATGTCCAAAATAAACAAATCAGGCTGGAATTCCTTTGCCTTAGCCATAATTTGTAAAGGGTTTTGAATTGCCTGCACGGCATATCCCTGATGCTTCAAATTGAACATCAGTAATTCCGTAACATCCTGCTCATCATCGACTAACAAGATTTTCTTACCCTCGCCATGCACTTTCATCAATATACTATACTGGCGCGTGCAGGCTGTTTTGGCAAGAGCTTAGAACGCAATCCCCCTTTCACCTGCCGATTGTGAATAACCCGTGAATATCTTAATTGGAGGAAACGCTCGACTTATGCTTCAGCCAAGCCATGAGCACCTGTATATCGGCCGGGTTTACTCCTGAAATGCGGCTGGCTTGCCCCAGGGTATGTGGGGCAATCTGGAGCAATTTCTGGGCGCTTTCACTACGCAGCCCACGAATTCGACTATAATCCAGCCCCGGATCCAACACGACTTCCTCCCACTCACGCATGCGTTGAATCTGCTTCAGCTCTTTTTCCAGATACCCCTTGTAGCGCAATCGGTAGAGAGCCTCCTCCTGAACCGCATCTGTTTCGCGTAAAAAATCCTCTGGGAACGGCGGGATTTCCCCTTGCCGCCGCACCCACTCACCGTACGTAGCCCCTTGCGTACGAATCTGCTCCAACTTGGTCACCCATTGGTCAATTGCCTGATTCTTTTCTTCAATACGGCGCAGACGTCCCGCAGATACCAGTGGCAAACGTTGCAAATACCGCAACAAACGAATCTCCGCACTATGATGGTTCAGCAATAAACGATATTCCGCACGACTGGTAAACATCCGATATGGCTCACGCGTACCCTTGGTCACCAAATCATCAATCAACACGCCAATATATGCCTCGTGACGTTCAAGTACCAGACCTGCTTCACCGCGGACTTTCAGAGTCGCATTGATTCCTGCCATCAAGCCCTGTCCCGCGGCTTCCTCATAACCCGAGGTCCCATTGATCTGTCCCGCAAAAAACAGGTTTTCCACCTTTTTCGACTCCAGGGTCGGATGAATCTGTGTCGGCGGAGCAAAATCATATTCCACTGCGTAAGCCGGACGAATCAGATTAGCCTTTTCCAAACCAGGAATGGAATGTACCAAATCCAATTGAGCATCAAACGGCAGGCTAGTGGAAAGGCCATTGATATAATACTCATCGGTATTGCGGCCCTCCGGTTCCAAAAAGAGTAAATGACGCTCTTTTTCGGCAAATTTGACGAACTTATCCTCGATACTTGGGCAATAGCGCGGACCGATGCCTTTGATTTCACCACCATACAGGGCGGACCGATGCAAATTATCACGTACAATCTGCTCGCTGCGCTCGCTGGTCCAGGTCATCCAACAGGAGACTTGATTACTTCCCGGCTTCCAACCGAGATATTGTTGCCCCGATTGTTCCACGTGGAACATATCCTGCAACTCGCGTGTGTCGTAAAAACCGAATAACGTGGGATTGGTATCGCCCGGCTGTTCCGTCATTACGGAAAAGTCTATGGAACGGCCGGACAGGCGAGGGGGTGTGCCTGTTTTTAACCGCTCCAACTCAATCCCCGCGTCCAGAAAGCTCTGCGAGAGTGTTTTGGCCGAATAATCGCCCATGCGCCCCCCCTCGGTACGATTATTGCCAACATGCATCAAACCACGCAGAAACGTACCCGT
Source organism: uncultured Opitutaceae bacterium (assembly GCA_964646535.1). Classification (GTDB taxonomy): domain Bacteria; phylum Verrucomicrobiota; class Verrucomicrobiia; order Opitutales; family UBA2995; genus CAZYDZ01. The sequence continues at coordinate 13,504 of CAZYDZ010000002.1, read as the reverse complement.
TGTTACAATCACCGCCTTAGCGTAGAAGTCGATATCCAACAGGGTTTTGCAGCCGACCACACGATCTCCCTTAAAAATGAGCCCCGATACAGTGGCCTGGAAAATATTCAGATTAGGCTGAAGCTCCAATACATGCTTTAATCGGTACTGATAGGCTTTTTTATCGCATTGAGCGCGCGGCGCCTGCACCGAAGCTCCCTTGGACGCATTCAACAGACGAAATTGAATGCCAGTATGGTCTGTATTGACCGCCATCTCGCCACCCAGGGCATCGATTTCGCGCACAATATGTCCCTTTGCCAGTCCTCCTATGGCGGGATTACAGCTCATCTGCCCGATGGTATCCACATTCCCCGTCAATAGCAGGGTACGGACTCCCAAACGCGCGGCTGCAAGCGCGGCCTCTGCGCCAGCATGACCACCACCACAGACAATGATATCCCAATCCGGCAATTTACCCATAGCGGGCTACTCTCGCACACCAAGGACATACTGGCAAAGATTTTTTCGACGGGAAGAATCACCACCAGGAACCACAGATCCCGCAGATTTTCGCGGAGGAGAAAAGAAGAAAGGCCTCTCACGGAGACCCAAAGGGAAATAAACCGCGGATGACGCAGATAACATTAATAATGGAGGAAGAAGGGGGAAGGACAAACAACACCCGTCGTGGAACGAATTATCCACCAATAAAGTCTCCCACAAAGAAACCACAGCGCCTCGAACCACACCACACACCCAATCTGTGTCAATCTGTGAAATCCGTGGTTTAATTTATGTTTTTGTATCCTTATGGTAATTCCTCCTCATATTGTTCCACGTGGAACAATCGGTTATTTCCCGATACAGAAATTGGCGAACAGCTTGTCCAGCATGCGCTCGTTGTCCACAATACCGACTACTTCCTCAAAGAAATGCAGTGTCTCACGCAGGTCTTCAGCGACCAGTTCGGTCCCGTGCCCTTTTTGTAAACGATCAATACAGGTCTGCAAATGAGTGCAGGCATTGCGCAGTGCATGAGCGTGCCGCGCATTGAGCAAGATTTGCTCGGGGAGGGGAAGGGGAAGTCGCTCTTCAATCCAACGCAATATCTCCTTCTCCAGCTCCTCAATCCCACTCCCATCGAGCACCGACAAAACAACATGCGGGTAGGGGAGAGAACCGTTTTCATGCCATTCTTCATGCAGCCCCAGATCTGATTTGTTCCATAGCTGAATCCAACGGTTCTCTGGCAGTAATTGGTATATTTTCTGCCATTCTGCTGACTTTTGCCGTGACGCGTCCGCCACCCACAGGATCAGATCGGCCTGCTGCACCTGACGCAGCGATGCTTCCATTCCGAGCTTTTCCAAGGGGTCTTCGCTATCGCCTCTCAGTCCCGCAGTATCCGTGATTCGAATACGATAATCCCCCATGCGCAAATCCTCCGTGATATAATCGCGTGTGGTTCCTGGTGTGGCGGAAACCAGAGCCCGCTCCTGACGCAGCAGCGCATTGAGCAGACTGCTCTTGCCAACATTCGGTTCACCGATCAGCACAACGGACAGCCCCTCCCGCAGAAACCTGCCGCGTTCCTCGGATTCCAGCAACCGTTGCAGTCGTTGCAACAATTGATTCAATTGCAGGAGCGGCTGAGAAAAATCAGGATCGGGAAGATCTTCCTCTGGAAAATCTATGTACGCCTCCAACCAAGCGATAACCTCAAGCAATTCTTCACAACGCAGCGCCATCTCACGGGAGATTGCACCATCTCGTTGTGCGCGTGCGGCTTGCAGCGCCGCATCCGAGCGCGCATGGATCCAATCAGCCACCGCCTCTGCCTGGCTTAAATCCAGCTTGCCATTCAGATATGCCCTGCGTGTGAATTCACCGGGATCGGCAAGCCTGATATTCCTCTGCGTCAAATCCCGCAGGATCTGTTCCAGAATATAAGGATTACCGTGTATTGAAATTTCCAATACATCATCCCCGGTATAGGAGCGCGGGGCAGGGAAATATGTCCACAATACCTCATCCAGCAGACGCTCATCCAGCGAACGCCAATTGCCCAGGGTTGCCCGTCTAGCCACTGGTTTCTCACAACGCAGCGCCAGTGCAATCAGCTCCCGACATTTCGGTCCTGAGATGCGGACTACCGCCAAAGCGGATTCTCCGCTGGGCGTTGCGGGAGCAACAATAGTATCCTGAATGCTTTTCAAAGGGAGAGAAGAGCTTACTCTTCACTGATGGCATCACTTTCCGCCAGGACGCTGCCACCCGCTACCTGAACGCGGGCGAAGATCGCCTGTGTCAGTTCATCCGCCAATGTTCCGTTTTCCATCAAATGCTGTTTGGCCGCTTCGCGTCCCTGACCGATCAGATTCCCCTGATAGGAAATCCAGGCTCCTTTCTTCTCCAGAATCTTGTGCTCCAGAGCCAGATCGAGAATCGAGCCCGTACGGGAAATACCTTCTGTGTACATGATGTCGAATTCACACTCGGTAAAGGGAGCGGCAACCTTGTTTTTGACTACCTTCACGCGGGTACGATTGCCAATCACCTTGCCAGAACTCTCTTTAATCTGGCCGATACGGCGGATATCCATACGAATGGAGGAGAAGAACTTCAGTGCGCTCCCACCTGGTGTTGTCTCAGGTGAACCAAACATGACACCGATCTTTTCACGAATCTGGTTCGTGAAAAGGCAGACGCAACGCGTGCGGGCTATCAGCGCCGTAAGGCGCCGCATGGCTTGGCTCATCAGGCGCGCCTGCTGCCCGACCACGGCATCGCCCATTTGACCCTCCAGCTCATTCTTTGATACCAAGGCTGCCACGGAGTCCACCACGATGACGTCGATTGCCCCCGACCTGATCAGGCTTTCGGTAATATTCAGCGCATCCTCGCCACTGTCAGGCTGGGATACCATCAAATTGTCCAGATCCACACCGACCACGCGGGCATAACGGGGATCCAGCGCATGTTCGACATCAACAAATACTGCGTTGCCGCCACGTTTCTGCGCCTCGGCAATCAGGCTGAGACAGAGTGTGGTTTTCCCCGAGGACTCAGGACCATAGATCTCACAGATGCGACCGCGCGGCAATCCACCCACGCCCAGGGCGAGGTCGATCGCGATCGATCCTGTGGAAATGACATCAATGTCCTTCTTGGCTGCCTCGCCCATACGGACTATGGAGTTTTCCCCGAACTGCTTGTTAATCGCAGCAATTGCGAGGTCGAGATTTTTACGGACGTCTGACGCGGTCGGTTTTGCTGATTCCTTGGCCATAGATTCAAATCGGTTAATAATATTACCTTCTCCCTCTTAATAGTGAAGATTTCATCACTATATTTGGAGGATTTTTACCGAAAGGGAAGCCAAATCGTCCCCAATATTGAAAAACGGTGATCCCTCGCGCCAGAGATAGCTCTTGCTAAAGGTTCTTTTGTATCGTATTACGATAATTATGACAAGATTGAAGATCTCCGCACCACTGACCAAAACCGATTACGAATTATTGGCAGAGTTTCGTTATCGTCTGCGCCGATTTTTAGGATTCAGCGAGCAGGAAGCCCGCAAACACGGGATCAGCCCACAACAATATCAGGCATTACTCGCCATAGAAGGATATCCAGGTCGCAATCGCGTCACCATTGGAGAATTGGCAGAGCAGATGTGTGTTACCCATCACAGTATGGTTGGCATGGTAAACCGCATGGAGGCGCAAGGTCTGGTACAGCGTGAAACAGGGGTGGAGGACAAGCGGCAGGTATGGATTACACTCAAACCCAAAGGCCTGCAGATTCTGGAGCAGCTCTATCGCGTACACCGCACGGCCCTGCACTATTCGGGACCACAAATGGCAAAACTGTTGCGCGATGTCTCCCAGGAACCGGCCGCCATACAAGAGAATCGTTCCAGCAACAGCTATTCAAGCCCCGCCTGCCTGGCTGCCGAATTACAGGATATCGATTCTTAATACGTATTTATTTTTCAACGACCATGAAAACAGAGCCCAAAAACCAGAAGATCGTCACCGTATTCCGTTCCCGCCTGAGAGAAGGGCAGCGAGAAGTTTACGCTGAGTATGCGCCTGAAATCTATGCGCTGGCCAAAGCCTCTCCAGGATTTCTCTATGCGAAGACATTCACTGCAGCCGATGGTGAGCGGTTGACCGTGGTAGAGTTCGACAACATGGAAAACCATCAGATATGGAACAAGGATCACAAACACCTGGAAGCCAAGAAGCGGGGTATTGCGGAATTCTATCAGGAGTACCATATTAGCGTTTGTCAGCTCCTATACGAACGCAACTTTGAACGAAACTCATGATTTCTGAATCGACTCGCACCTCCCTGTACGAACGCATGGGCGGACGTCCGCAATTGGACACGCTGCTCTGGCATTTCTATGCGGATGTTCGCCAACATCAGGAAATCGGTCCTATTTTCAACAAACATATACAAGACTGGCCCGCTCATCTGGATAAAATTGCGGGGTTTTGGTCCGGCATTACGGGTGGGCCTGTGCTTTATCGGGGTGGGATGCCATGGAAACACGTTGCCCTGGGCCTGGAGGAAAAACACTTTGCCGCCTGGCTCGGCCTGTGGCATAGGAACTGTAAAATTCACCTCCCTGCCACAGAAGCCGAAGAAATGATCGCTCTGGCAGAAAACATCGGCCAGCGGTTGCGCATGATCCTGCAACAAGTCGCCCAGGAAAACGCAGGCGAATAGACGGATCTATCTCTCATCAAGCACACAAAGAGAAGTTCTATGGAGGGGCGATCTCTGTGTCGCCCGTGTTGGTCTATGTGCGGCTTTACGCCGCGACCCGAATGGCTATTGGGGCATGGTCGCGGCGTAAAGCCGCTCCTACAGAATTCATCTGCGAAACTCGGCGTTCATCTGTGGTGAGATGCTATTCCTTCACGGCTTCGTGTGAGGCTGAGTGCGGTTCACTTGCCATTCGGGCAAAGAAAACGGCGGGCTTCCCGAAGGACAGCCCGCCGTAGGAGGGAGGAGGAAAATCAATTTATACCTCGTATATTGGACGATTTTTATGCGGCCAGTCAACATGAAAATAACGTCCGCGTGATTTATCTGTCCTTTCGAAGGTATGAGCCCCGAAATAATCGCGTTGTCCTTGCAACAGATTCGCGGGTAAACGCTCGGAACGATAACCATCAAAATAGGCCAGCGCAGAGGAAAAAGTCGGCGCTGGAATCCCCTGTAACGCAGCCTCGGAAACGACTCGGCGCCAATTTTGCTGGGCAACTTCCACCTCGCCGCGGAAATGCGGATCGAGCAGTAGATTGGCCAACTCGCCATCGCGTGCGAATGCCTCGGTGATTTTTTGCAGGAACTGGGCTCGAATAATACACCCGCCGCGCCAGATTTGGGCAATTTCGCCAAAATTCAGTTTCCACTGGTACTCTTTCTGCGCCTCGCGCATCAACTGGAAACCCTGTGCATAAGAACAAATCTTGGAACAGTAGAGGGCATCGTGAATTGCCTCGATGAATGCTTCCTGGTCTCCATCGAATTTTGGCTCAGGGCCCTTGAGGATTGATGAGGCAGCCACGCGCTCTTCCTTAATGGCAGACAGACAACGGGCAAATACAGCTTCCACCACGGTCGGAGCCGGGACTCCCATATCCAATGCACTGACAGAGGTCCACTTACCGGTTCCTTTCTGCCCTGCAGTATCCAGAATGACATCGACCAACGGTTTGCCAGTCTCTGGATCGGCCTGCTGCAGGATATCTGCGGTAATTTCAATCAGGAAGGAATCGAGCACCCCCTTGTTCCAACGCTCAAAGATCTTACCGATTTCCTTGGCCGACAGACCCAGTAGGCGATCCATCAGGGAGTATGCCTCACAAATCATCTGCATGTCGCCGTATTCGATACCGTTGTGTACCATTTTAACATAATGTCCTGCGCCATTGGCTCCAATATAGGCCGTGCAGGAAACCCCACCCTCAACCGGTTTGCCAGGCTTGCTTCCTTCAAGTGGCTTGCCAGTCTGAGCGTCCACTTTTGCAGCCACAGCCCTCCAGATCGGCTCAATCTCACGATATGCGCTCTCTTGACCGCCAGGCATCAGCGAGGGACCGAAGCGAGCTCCTTCCTCACCGCCTGAAACACCACTGCCAATGAAGCGCAATCCCTTCTCAGTCAGTTCCTTTTCACGACGAATGGTATCGGTCCAAAGGGCATTACCACCATCAATAATGATATCATCCTTTTCCAGCAACGGAACCAGGCTATCAATGACAGCATCTGTTGGCCCGCCCGCCTTGACCAGAATAATCACCTTGCGTGGGCGCTTCAAAGACTTCACGAACTCTTCCAACGTCTTTGTTCCCACCAGGCCACCAGGAGTATTTGGATTGGCGACAACAAATTTCTCCGTCGTTGCCGTGGTTCGGTTATATACGGAAATCCTGTAGCCGTGGTCGGCAACGTTCAAAGCCAGGTTTTGGCCCATAACAGCCAACCCCACGAGACCTATATCGGAAAGGTTTTCAGACATGTTCGTACAATGATTACTACTGATAAACGGTATAAAAGGGAAACGGATGTCTCCTGGGTTTACAAGGATATTTCCCGATTGGCTGCCAGCTTACGGCAGATATAATACTTTTTTCCTGTAGGAGTGGCTTTAGGCCGCGACTACAGTGCATTGACACCTCATTACGCCCTGTGCGGATAACTCTGTGAATAACCGAGTGAGTTAGCAAAAGTTATGCGCAACTCCCATTTGCGGACAGACTTGGCAAAAGTTATTGGCATGCTTTTTCTTCAAAATAACCTTCTGCCAAACAATCAGTTAAATCTGTTCTTGATGTTTTTCACAGAGCTGATGAATATGGTCTTTTATATTTACATATACTCTTCTCTGAGTATCAGATTGCACAAACAGAAAAAAACACACAGATTTTGACCCATGAAGTTTCGGATTCACCGCCAACATTTTATACAGGGACTGCAGCAAGTGCTCAATATTGTGGCGCCCAGAACCCCCATGCCGATTCTCGGCAATGTGTTGATTGAGGCGGCAGACGGTAAAATTTCCCTGACTACGACAAACCTGGATCTCGGTATTCGTTGTCAGGTGGCAGCGGAAGTCAAGCAGTCAGGAGGGATCACTTTACCTGTTCGGAAGCTGGCCGACATCGTGCGCGAGTTGTCTGGTAACGATGTGGAGGTGGAAGCATCTGATGAGAATCAGGCATTGATCCGCAGCGGCAATTCCAAATTTCGTATTATGGGATTGGGTAAGGAAAACTTCCCGCCACTCCCACAGTTTGACGACAACCGTACCTATACGCTGGCGCAGTCACAATTGCTAACCATGCTCAAGCGCGTTTCCTACGCGCAGTCGCAGGATGAGACACGTCATATCCTCAACGGAGTTTACTTTGACTTTCACGGCGCTCAATTGGTGCTGGCGGCGACTGACGGACGTCGTTTGGCAGTGACGCAACATCCTTTGAAAGTACCAGAGGGTGGAGAAGGAAAAATTATCCTGCCTGGTAAAACAGTGGCAGAGTTACTGCGTCTGCTCGATAAGGGAGAATCTGTAAAAATCAGTTTCAATGATCGCCAGGTTTCCTTCCTGATTGATACCAAGTCTGAAAAGGGAGAAACGAAGGAGGACGAAAATGCGAAAACCGTCGGTTTGGTTTCAAGCATCTATCTGGTTTCGAAGGTTGTTGAAGGCAATTATCCAAACTATCAGCAGGTAATACCGAAAGACGGAGGCCATCAGGTACAGTTGGAGCGCGAGCTGCTGGAAGAGTGTGTGCGTCGTGCTGCATTGGTAACAACTGATAAAAATCGCTTGGTACGTTTCAAATTTGCTCCAAACCAACTCGAAATCAACGGTTCCAGCCAGGAGTATGGTGAAGCGCAGGAAGTGATGGCAGTGGAGTATACTGGCGAAGAAGCGGTAATTGCGTTCAATCCTGACTTTGTACGTGATCCGCTCAAGGCGTTGACCGAGGACAAGGTTACCTTTGAATTCAACAATGATGTCAGCCCCGGTGTGTTGAAGCTGGGTAAGGAATTTCTTTGCGTGATCATGCCCCTGCGCCTGAACTAAGGAGTTCCATCTGCATTGACTGAAATTACACAGGTTGCGGTTGCACTGATCCTGATTTCCCTCTTCCTGAGGTTTTTTAATCGGTATCAGCCCACTCCCGTACGCACGATTCTGATTCACTGGCTTTCGTGGGTGTCGGTAGCATGGTTAATGGCAATGGTTGCACATGGATTCGGTGTCAGCCGTCCATTTTGGGTGTTGTTCAGTTGTGCTTTTCTTCTCTGGTTTCTGCTGGAGGGGGCTTATCGCTGGTTAGCAATTCGTGTTTTGAGTTACAGCACGTTTCCGCTGTTTCCTCGATATTTTCCAAACACGACAGGGGATGAGTGGCCAATTAACAGTGACACGTTTTTATTGCGGGATTGGGTAAAAAAGGAAGGATTTCAAAGACAGGCTTCGCTCAAGGCTCAGATTCTGGATCCATTGTACATAAGGACAACGTGTTACCTTTCTACAGATCGCAAAACCCAGCTTTGGATCACATTTTTCCCTCGGCAGATTGCTGGAGTACATACCTGTTATTCGTTTTCTTCGGTTACCGCAGAGGGTGAACGAGTCATTACAGACAATCATAATCTGCCTTATGGGGGTTTTTATCCAGATCACTGGTTTGTATTACGCCTGCCCCTAATGGTGTCAGTCGAAAAACTGTATCAGATTCATAAACAGCGTGTTTTGAAAAGCGGGGGCAAGTTTGTCGAGCCCGATCAGGAACCCTTGGAAGAGATCAATGGTTATTCGGAGATGATCGAACAGGTAAATCGCGAAAAAGGGTTTCTATTACCAAGAGAGTTACATGGGGAGCAGGGGAGACTTTCTCTGGAAGGTCGCTACCGCGCGTGGAAAGAAATGTGGCTGCTGCGCTACCTGGGAAGTACGATCCGCTATCGCTAGAACACACGGATCACTGTGTTAAGCTCGGAATTACCGCACTTATTCCTTGAGCAGAGGCATCTCGCGATGACGTTGCCAATTGATTCCAGGCAATGCCTTTATGCGCTGTTTCCAGAGGAACTGACCTTGATCAAAGGGCGACAGGATCAACAGCAGAAACAGGATGAAAATGCTTTCATTAAAGAAAATGCCCATGGTAGCGGCAATGCCGACATGACTGCATATCAGCAGGAATCCCCACAGACGGTGTAATTCAGGTCGATGGGCCACAAAGAAAGAGGCAAACTGGATGTAGATGGCTCCAAGGAAAAAAGGCCAACTGAGCCACGGATTGTTGACGATAAAAGCGCCGAACCACTTGGTTTGCCACCAGACAGCTTCCGAATTGGTTTGCGACAGACGATCTGCCACATGCAAGGCAAACGCCATGGGGTGGAAAGAATGGTATTCTCCCATGGCCATTTGATAAAGACCTACGATGATTTTACCCAGGCCAGACATCGTGTAGGTCAGCAACACAAAAGTTTGAGCCAGCAGAAAGGCTTCCAACAGCCGTTTTTGTGTTCTTGGAGAGGTATTGTCCCCGCGAATCCACTCCTTGGGAAGGGTCGTGAAAATGGCAACGACAATCAACCAGAGGTGCATGCTGTGACCAATCTTTCCGTAAGAATATTTCAGTGCGATGTACTCCAATACACCCAGAAAGACCAGAATGCGAACAAATCGGGTAGCCGGAAACAAGGCTGCCAGCAACGTACTCAGTAAAAACCCTGCAAGAATAAGGAATACGCTGTTCTCAAATGGAAAACAGTGGATCCATGCCACAGGCCAGAGTGGGTCAATCCCTTCGCTGTAACGGGTTGCCAGAAATGAAGGAATTTCATTCGTCGCATATAAAAACAGGAATCCGTAAAAAATTCGGATAATCCAGCGTGCCTGACTGGCAGGTGCGGCAAGTGAGTGGTTCATCGAGCTCCTTTCGGTTCGAGACGGGAAAACCGCTCCAGCGTGAGTTCTGCAAATGCATCCGGGTCACGTCGAAATCGCTTGATCGGATCGTAATCAATCTTGATGAGTGCATAACCGGTTACATTGGGAATCCATGTGGTTTCCAATAACCGTCGCAATTCGTTTACCCGTTTGAAATCCTCCGCAATATACGCATCCCCCATGTTTTGAATAATCTGCCAGACTTCGGGAGAACGAGGATTTTCCGCGTATTCGGCGGAAGGCGCGTCCTTATAGTAGGGTTCCGCACTGCGGTAGATGTCGTTGACCTCAAACAGGCGCAGGTTGTACTCGTGCTGTGGAACCTGCGGGGTGTGGGGAAACAGGAACCAGGAGAAAAACGGAAAAATTTCCTGACGCGGCGTGAGCAGACCGAGAAGACCGATCAGCAAATAAAGCAGTAAAAAGGTACAGGCTCCGATACGGAACCGTTTGCTGGATAATGTCATTTCTATTGTACTGGAGCGATGTTTATTTAATGCTTAAAGCGAAAACATGTATCAGGTCAATTTCAGTGAGCAGAGTATTGGTGAAATGAACCGTCTCGATACATCCGTACAACTCCAACTCATGGAGCACATCAGCGGATTGACGGAGGATCAGTTGGCCAGTCCTCGCGAGCCTCTGGGACGCTTTCACCGCGACGGCATCACATACTACCGTCTGCGCGCTGGTGAGTACCGCATTTACTTTTCTGTTCAGGAAGATGTTTTGTTTTGCCACTACATTCTTCCCCGCAATACATGGACGGATTTTATCTTTCGCGCACGCCTGCCAGTAACGGAAGAAGTGATGGTGGAAAATCACAGTAGCTTCTGGAAGTATCTGGAAAGCCTGAACAAACGACCATGAGCGACGCAGAACCCGAAGACAAATATCACGGCTCACAAGCCAGCCGCATTTACGTGCTGCCCAATCTGATGACGGCAGGAAATCTACTGTGCGGCTTTCTGGCGATTATCTGGTGTATCCAGGCCAAGTTCTATCAGACGATTGGTGCTGGTGGTGAGTACTCGGTGGAGCAACTGGGAGAAATGATTACCCGTCAGTACACCGAGGCGGTATTGCTGATCTTGGCCGCCGTGATTTTTGATATTCTGGATGGGCGTCTGGCTCGCTTCGGTGGGCGTGAAAGTCTGTTCGGCAAGGAGTTTGATTCATTGGCCGATCTGGTCTCCTTTGGCTTGGCGCCAGCGCTCATGGTGCTGTTTTTGATTATCTCCCCCGAAGTAGGACTGGGCAGTATTTCAGACCTCGGAGCGCTGGTGCGGAATGCAGGCGTGTTGATCGGAGCGCTTTATCTGTTGTGCGCGGCCGTGCGCCTGGCTCGTTTCAATGTGCTGACGCATCCGCTGGTTTATTCCCAGCAGGAACTGTTGAAGACCCGCGACTTTATCGGCCTGCCGGTGCCGGCAGCCGCAGGCGCCATTGCCAGTATTGTATTGATGCTGAACCGTTATGATGTGAGGGCAGCGGCGGCTTTTCTGCCGATTTTGATGATCCTGATCTCTCTGCTAATGGTCAGCTCCGTGCGCTATCCGAGTTTCAAGAAAGTCAACTGGCAGACCCGCACCCAAGTACGGACGTTCATTTTGGTCGCCGTATTTTTGGTGGTGCTGTTCCTCTATTGGGAAATCGCCCTGGTGGTGCTGTTCCTCTCCTATGTATTCTTCGGGCTGATACGCTTCATCTGCACTTGGTGGAAAAACCGCAAGGTACAGAGTACAGAAGAGGTGTAACCACAAAGGTCGCGGCGTAAAGCCGCTCCTACAGCATCTCTATCTGCGTCATTCTGCGCTCATCAGTGGTTTTTTCCTCTTCCACCCTTTGTGCCTTCTGTACCTCTTCTGTATTCCAGATTGACCCTGCGTGGTCTGGCGATTAGCAACAAAGCATGAAAATTTGGGTAACAGGCGCAACTGGATTGCTCGGTTCGTTGGTGAGCAAGCGGGCGCTGGAGCGCGGTCATCAGGTGGTGGAGATTGGGTTTTCCAATGTCAGACAGGAATCGTTGCCCACGGGAGTCACACGTCATGCATTGGATCTACGCGATGAAGCAGCGGTAACGCGTCAGTTGTTGGAGGATTTTCCCGATGCCATAGTCAATACGGCAGCGGCTACCGAGAATCGGCAGTGTTTGGAGGATCGTGACTCGGCACGACGCCTGAATGTGGATTTGCCCGCATTGTTGGCTCGCCTCGCACACCATTTGAGCGCGCGACTGGTGCAGGTATCCACGGAGCAGGTGTTTGACGGCAGCCCGCGCGAGGATCGGCCTTACCATCCGAATGATGCGACGGGACCGCTCAATTTGTATGGCCAGCTTAAATTGCTGGGAGAGCAAGCGGCCTTGGAGCACGCAGCGGAATTCACTGCGGTGGTTCGTTTACCCTTGTTACAGGGCAATAGCCCGAGCGGGATGCGCAGTTTGCACGAGCGCCTGTTCGCACTGTGGGCCAAGGGAGAGAAAGCACGTTTATTTACCGATCAATACCGCCAGACGTGTACGGCAGAAAGCGCGGCGGAAGCGATTGTCGAGCTGTGCGAAAAGCCTCGCCTGGCGGGAGTCTATCACTGGGCGGGTCGCGAGTTGCTGTCACGGGTGGAACTGGGATTGGCGATTACCCGTCACTTCAAACTGCCGGAAGAATGGATTCTGCCTGCACAGATGGAAGGGGATGTGCGGTTTGAGGATCAGCCGAAAAAACTGCCGTTGTTCATCGGTTCGCTGGAGAAGGAACTGCGTACCCGTCCAGAGTCGATTGAAGAACAACTGGAACGCTTGGTGGTTCCGCGGCCAGTGCGCGACTGGTACCACGCGCTACCGCCGATCGGATAAACTCTTGTGACGGTCCTTGCTCCACTGTCGATTGTGCCATTTGAGACGGCTTCTGCGGCTCGTCAAATGGCGTTGGATTTGCTGTGGATGGAACATATACCCGCGGCAGGCGCGATTTTTCGTCACTATGCATGGGCAGAATCGACGGCGAC
>CAZYDZ010000002.1:0-509 GCA_964646535.1 uncultured Opitutaceae bacterium | reverse complement strand
GGCAACCTATGGTTATTTTCAACCGTGGCAACAGGTGAAGTCGATGGTGCCGGACGGGTGGACATTACAGCGTCGTCCGACCGCAGGAGGTCTGGTGTTGCACCCAAACGGATTCACCTACACCTTGCTGGTTTCGCAGCAACATCCTTGGTACCGTTTACCTGCTTCGGAAACATACCGTCAATTGCATGCCGGCATTGTGGAGGCTTTGGGACAAGTCGGTGTAGCAGCGTCACTGGTGGAATCTTGTGGAGATTGTAACGCAGAGGTTTCTGCGATAAAAGCCTGTCAGCAACAACCGGTTCTCTACGATGTGCTGGATGCCCGTGATCAACAGAAACTGGCAGGAGCCGCACTGAAACGCAATCGACACGGATTGCTGTTTCAGGGACACTTGTGGGCAGCAGCCTATCCAGTGATTCAAGGTCAGGATTTTGTGAATAGGTGGACTCCTGTGCTGGAGAAGCAACTACGGTTGACCGCCAAACCTCTTTCCATTACAACTTCAC
>CAZYDZ010000001.1:41686-47070 GCA_964646535.1 uncultured Opitutaceae bacterium | reverse complement strand
TGCCGCGACCCGAACGGTTTGTGTGGTTTGGTCGCGGCATAAAGCCGCTCCTACATAGGTCAACACGAGCGACACAGAGGTCGCCCCTCCAACTCAAAATGTACCCGTTCCCGGGGGGATGGCACATTACCCAAAATAAAAATTTCTTGACAAAACGAAATAAGGTGGGCCATGGTTGGCTCTTTACTTCTAATTCATGCATAACAGCCTGGTAGTGGTTCTCGTAAGCGTAGTCGTGGTACTGGTTACCTCGATCGGATTTGCGTGGACCTAAGGAAGTAAGCAACAAGAATTTCCAAGCCCCCGCGGATCCGATCCGACGGGGGCTTTTTGTTGTCCACGTCGGCACAGTTTCTCGGGGGTTTGGTTCCAACCATACAAATTCCAATTCAAAATAACATGAAAATGACCGGAGCCGACCTCATTATAAGACTGCTGGAACGCCAGGGTATCCGCCTGATCGCGGGTATTCCAGGAGGGGCCAATCTGCCTCTCTACGACGCACTGGCCCGCCGTCCCGTAATTCATCATATCCTTGCCCGTCATGAGCAGGGAGCAGGTTTTATTGCGCAGGGACTGGCACGCGTAACGGGTCAACCAGCCGTCTGTTTCGCTACCAGCGGCCCTGGCGCCACCAACATCCTCACGGCGATTGCCGATGCACGCATGGACTCGATCCCGCTGGTTTGCATTTCAGGGCAGGTTCCACAGGCATTGATGGGGACCGATGCCTTTCAGGAGGTTGACGTTATCGGCATGAGTAAACCCGTTACCAAGTATAATCATCTGGTTCGTTCCGCAGAAGAATTGCTGCAGGTCATTCCCGAGGCATTCCGCATTGCTTCCAGTGGACGGCCTGGTCCTGTCTGGATTGATATTCCCAAGGACATACAAAACAGCACCGTTGAATTTGACGAATGGCCCAACATCGGTATTCCTGCGCCACGCATTGCGGCAGACGACAACCTGCTGCAGATGGCGGCGAGCATGATTGAGGAATCGGAGCGCCCCATCCTGTATCTCGGCGGCGGGGTCATCCACAGTGATGCCGCAGAAGAGGCACGCACACTGATGGAAAAATCACAATTGCCCACAGTCAGCACCTTGATGGCATTGGGCGCCATTCCATCCGATCACCCATTGTCACTGGGGATGCTGGGGATGCACGCGGCAGCCTACACCAATATGGCATTGGAGGAATGTGATTTGCTGATCGCAATCGGAGCCCGTTTTGACGATCGGGCCACGGGTAAAGTCAGTGAATTCTGTCCCAATGCCAAGGTCATTCATATTGATATTGACGCCCGCGAACTGGGGAAAATCAGAAAGCCCACACTGGGAATCCGCGCGGATATCCAGTGCGCACTGCAGTCTCTGTTGCCACGCTTGCAACAGCGGAGGAGAACGCAATGGAACCAATGCATCCAGACTCTGCGGCGCGAACATCCGCTGCACACGCCTGGCGCGGAAGATCCATCCACGCCCTACGGTTTGATCCAGGCAATCGCCCGCCACGCAGGGCGCGATGCAATCATCTCGACAGACGTCGGCCAGCATCAGATGTGGACCGCACAGGCATTCCCGTTTATACGTCCGCGCCAGTGGTTGACCAGCGGAGGAGCGGGTACCATGGGATTTGGTGTTCCCGCAGCCCTGGGAGCGGCGCTTTCTCATCCAGAGCAAGCGGTTGTCTGCATCACGGGTGATGGCAGCTTCCTCATGAACAATCAGGAAATCATCACGGCGGTTGAAGAAGGCGCCGATCTGAAAATCGTTCTGTTCAACAATCAATCACTCGGGTTGGTTCATCAGCAGCAGTCCCTGTTTTACGGGAAACGTTACATGGCATCGCGTTTCCAACACAATCCCGACTATGTCATGATGGCGGAGTCCATGGGAATGCGTGCGATAGACCTGAAAGATGCCGCTGATCCTGATGCGTTGCTGGCAGAAGCCTTTTCCACGCCAGGGCCTGTTCTGATCCACGCGCCCATTGCCACGGATGAAAAGGTTTTCCCCATGGTTCCGCCAGGAGGCGCCAATCGGGAAATGGTTTTTCATCCAGCGGGAGCGACCGTTACGGCTGCCCGTGCCGCAGGCTGATCCGATTCCACCCAATCATCAAATCTGGCCTCCGTTATGATTTCACCTAATCGTAACGGAGTGCCTCTTGACGGCCCCTGATAACACAGCCATACTATTCGCTATACTTCCGCCCTTTATTTAGAGGCATTTTAATCATTCACCACCATGGCCAAGAGAACTATCAAAA
Source organism: uncultured Opitutaceae bacterium (assembly GCA_964646535.1). Lineage (GTDB taxonomy): Bacteria > Verrucomicrobiota > Verrucomicrobiia > Opitutales > UBA2995 > CAZYDZ01. The sequence continues at coordinate 44,798 of CAZYDZ010000001.1, read as the reverse complement.
CCGCGGCGATCCCATCCGAACCCGTCAAAGATTCCAACAACAAGATCGCGGCGCCTAAGTCAGCGCCAGCTAAAAAGGCGGCGACAAAAAAAAACGTGACCAAGTCCTCTGCAGCCCGCACCGGAACAGCAAAGAAGAGTACCGTGACCACGACCATCGCAATACGCGCCCTGGTTGATGTAGGTTTTGGAAATCACCTGCACATTCGCGGTGAGGGCGCGGGTCTCAGTTGGGACAACGGACAGCTCATGGCGTGTCTCGGCAGCAGCGAATGGCAATGGACTTGCAACGATGCGGTACGCCCCATTCCTTTCAAAGTACTCATTAATGACCATATCTGGTCCGTAGGCGATGATTACATAGCAGTTCCAGGAGAAATTACGCTGATCGAACCCGCATTCTGATCTCCACACAGCGTTTATTAGGGATTTTTCTATTTGTTCCCGCGTGGCCCGGGGTTCCCGTATTTCATTGTTGGCATGGTCCGGTGACAATATCCGCCTTCACTATTGACTTGCCCCCTTCGTCAGAGCATCTTCTTACGCTTTGATTAAATCTGGTTCTTTCGTCCTGCCTGCGGTGGTATTTTCCGCATACCAGGGGAAAGAACCGCACTGCCGAAATTCATGGCCAAAGAATTGAAAGACACTCTGAATCTTCCTCAGACGGAATTTCCAATGAGAGCTGATCTGGTCCGCCGCGAGCCCAACAGGATCGCCCACTGGGACCGGAATCATCTGTATCAGGCCATTCAGGATAAGAACGCACAAGGGGAATGTTTTGTACTCCACGACGGCCCGCCATTCACCAACGGAGATGTTCACATCGGAACCGCGCTGAATAAAATCCTGAAAGATTTCATTCTTCGCTATAAGAGCATGCGCGGCTACCGCACTCCCTATGTTCCAGGGTGGGATTGCCACGGATTGCCCATTGAGCACAAGGTCGCCCAGAAGCTGCGGGATGAAAAACGCGAAGTTTCCACACTGGAGCTGCGCCAGGAATGTGCCAGATTTTCAGAGTCTTTCATCAAGGTGCAAAAAGCACAGTTCCGACGCCTCGGTATCCTGACCGACTGGTCACAGGAGTACCGTACCATGGACCCCACCTACGAAGCAGAAATCCTGCGTACGTTTGCCTGTTTTGTACGACAAAACCGTATTTATCGCGGAAAAAAACCCGTCTACTGGTCCATTCCGTGTGAAACCGCTCTGGCCGAGGCTGAGATCGAGTACAAAGATCATGTGTCGGCTTCCATCTGGGTGCGCTTTGCCGTTGAAAAACCAACGATGGAAATGCCTGGCAATGGCCCCCTTTCGGTGATCATCTGGACTACCACTCCATGGACTATTCCAGCCAATCTGGCGATTGCGCTGCACCCGGATCTCGACTACGTAGTAGTTCAAAACGGCAAGGAACGCCTGCTGCTGGCACAGGGATGTTTGGAGCGTTTCACCCAGGAGACCAAACTGGAATCCACTCCTGTTGTTCTGGCCAGCTTCAAAGGGCGCGACCTGGAAGGAACAGTCACCCGTCATCCGTTGATTGACAGAGAAAGCCCGATTGTTCTGGCGGACTACGTTACAACCGAATCAGGCACAGGTTGCGTCCACACAGCCCCCGGGCACGGAATGGACGACTATCTCACAGGGCTGCGTTACGGACTGGAAATCTATTGTCCCGTTGGTGATGATGGACGCTACATGGACGATGGACGGATTCCCGCCCCCTTGGTCGGTGTCTCCGTTCTGGAAAGGAATCAGCGTTGCGATGCCAATGAGAAGGTTCTCGCCATGTTGGAAGAGGCGCATGCGCTCCTTTACAGGGAATCCTATCGCCACAGCTACCCGCACTGCTGGCGTTCCAAAACACCGGTGATTTTCCGCGCCGTTGACCAATGGTTCATTAATCTCGACGAAGGCGGGTTGCGACAAAAAACCCTGGAGGCGATCGGCCAGGTGTCCTGGGTTCCCTCAGGAGGCGAATCCCGTATCCGCGGCGCGGTTGAAAACCGTCCCGACTGGTGTATCAGCCGTCAACGCTCCTGGGGTATCCCGATTCCCGCATTTTTCAGCGATCAGGGCGAAGCCTTTCTCGATGCAGATGTCATTGAGGGTATCGCGAACAAAGTGGAAAAACAGGGTACAGACCTCTGGTTCCAACAGGAGGCTGCAGAAATCCTGAGCGGGATTTCCCTCCCCTCTGCATGGGATACAACAAGCCTGAAAAAGGGTCGTGATACACTGGATGTATGGATTGACTCAGGCAGCAGCCATCTGGCGGTACTCAAAAAACGCCAGAACCTGCACTGGCCTGCCGACATATATCTGGAGGGCAGCGACCAGCACCGCGGCTGGTTCCAGTCTTCACTATGGACGGCGATGGTTTCCGAAGGAGCCCCTCCCTACCGCAAAGTGCTGACTCATGGTTTTATCGTGGGACAGGACGGCAAAAAGATTTCCAAATCGGATGGCAAACCGCAAACGGCGGATTCTTATATTCAACAGTACGGGGTGGATGTCATCCGCCTCTGGCTGGCCTCCGAGGAATTTCGCAAGGATATTCCCATTTCCACGGAAATCCTGGAAAACATTTCCAAGAGTTATCGGTTGATCCGCAACACACTGCGCTTCCAACTGAGCAATCTGTACGATTTCGACCTGCAGCAAAACGGGGTCTCCGTAGATCGGTTGCCCTTGCTGGACCGTTGGGCCCTGCACCAGACTGCCTTACTGGCAGAGCGCGTGACGCGCGCATACGAAAACCACGAATTTCATCTGGTGGTGCGCGAATGCAATGATTTTTGCTCCGTCACCCTGAGTGCGGTCTACCACGATATCCTCAAGGATCGTCTGTACACGCTGAATCCAAACTCTCCCTTGCGGCGCTCCTCCCAAACCGTTATCTATCACTGCCTGCAAACGCTTACCCGCCTGCTCTCCCCTATCCTGCTGTTTACCGCAGATGAAACGTGGTCATTTTTCACATCAGGCAAAGAATACGGTGAGGACTCCGTCCATTTGCAGTCATGGCCTGTCATCCCCGATGAATGGAAACATGCAGAAGCAGCCGTTGAAATGGAGCAAATCCTGCAGATCCGTGATCGGGTCAA
>CAZYDZ010000001.1:29551-41676 GCA_964646535.1 uncultured Opitutaceae bacterium | reverse complement strand
CTTGCGTAAAAACAAAGTGATCGGACAATCCCTGGAAGCGGATTTGACCATCACCACAGGCGAACAGGATTCAGCAGCAGCAGTTCTCTCCAAATACGAGGAGCGACTCCCTGAAATCTTCATTGTATCCCGTGTTATCGTCAAGATGACCAGCTCCGCGGATAACCTGCAAATCACCGCAACCAAAGCCGCCGGGATCCGTTGCCCTCGTTGCTGGCGTTATGTGGATTCTCTTGTGGAACACCAGGAATTCGGCCAAGTTTGTTCGCGTTGCTCAGACGCACTTTAATCCTAACACACGAATCACCTAATTTCTCATGCCTACCAAAAAGAAGCCTTCCAAGCCAGCCAAGTCCATTTCTTCATCGCATAAGAAAACTCCAGGCAAGGCCGCCAAAACTGTCAAAGCTGCCGGCAAGGGTTCTTCCAGCCCACAAAAAAGCAAGCAGGTTGCACGAAAGGCTCCCAAGGCTTCCGCCAAAACCAAGCCAGTGGCTAAAAAGGTCACCGTTGCAAAGAAACAGACGGCACGGACATCGCAATCTTCAAAAACTCAAAAATCCTCTGTGAAAAACACCAGGAAGACAGTTTCCACCACAAAATCATCGAAACGCACGCCGCCAGCCGCGACCAAGACGCCAGCCAAGGGCAAGACGTCAAGCAAAGCCAAAGTGCCGGTCAAGGCCAAGGTCCAGGCAACGGCAAAAACCAAAACACCTGCCAAGGACAAGGCAATGGAGAAAGGGAAGCCGGCCTCCTCAGCGGCGGCGGCGCCCATTGCCCAGGTTAGTCGTGTCAAGGTACAGCGACCTCATGCCTTCACCATTGAGGACGTGGAAGAGCTGCTGAAAACGCGCGGGAGCAAGGAAAGCCCTGCCTCTACCAAAAAAACCGGCCAGCCCAAACAGTCCAAAAGTCACCAAGGGCACCTTCCTCCGCAGAAGAAGCAAACCCACTCTGCCGCCTCTCTGGCAGATATTCTGGGCTTTAATCCCAAGGAAAAGGTCAATTCCGAAGAACGCGCCCTGGCCGATATCCCGAAGAAGTTCCACAAACATTTCAAGGACCTGCAAAAACTGAAAGCACAGGTACAGGAATCTCTGGAGTTTCACACGGAGGAAACCCTCAACCGTTCAGCCAAAGAAGATTCAGGCGACCTTTCGGGTTACGGACAACACCAAGCAGATGCTGGAACCGATAACTACGATCGCGATTACGCATTAAGCCTGGTTTCCGATGAACAGGAATTGCTGTTCGAAATCGAAGAAGCCATCAAACGCATATATCAGGGCACTTATGGCATCTGTGAAGTAACGGGAAAACCAATCACCAAAGAACGACTCAACGCTGTGCCGTTCGCCCGCTATTCTTTGGAAGGTCAAATCGAGTTTGAGAAAACTCAGCGTCGGCATGTTCAGCGCAGGGGAATCTTCGATTCCGCGCTGGAAGAAACCTCTTCTTTTGGCGGTGAAGACGATGGCGAGGACTGATTCTCCACGTTTTGGTTGCTGCCTTACAGGTTACCAATTGTTCTGGATTATCCTGACCCTGTCATTTGTTCTGGATCAGTTGACCAAGCTGATCGTTGTCACACACGACTCTTTGCCGATCAACTCCTATCCAGGAAGAAGCTCCCCTGGAATTGAAGTCGTGGACGGCTTTTTTTACCTTGTCCACGTCGGCAACCGTGGGGCAGCCTGGAGCATGTTTGCCGATTACAGCTTCTTTCTCGGTATTCTCGCCGCTTGTGCACTGCTGGCAATCTGGGTATTCCGTCGCTCCATAGCATTACAGCGTCCAATCAATCAATTGGCTGTCGGCATGATAGCGGGAGGCATCCTTGGCAATCTGACAGACAGGCTGACTCGTGGTGAAGTGGTCGATTTTCTTCTGTTTCGCTTCGGCAACTGGGACTACCCCGTATTCAACGTGGCAGACTCAACCATTTGCGTGGGCGTTGCCATTTATATTTTAGCCAACTGGAATCAGCCCTCTCCGCAATCGTCACAAAAATAGCAGGACAGGGGCTCTCTTTTTCAAAATCTACCAGTATCCGTGTTTTTCACTTGCGTTTATAATTTCATATCTCCAGTGTTGCCCCTTCCTTAAATTTCGAAACTGGTAAGTGAACAACCTGTCGGTTTCTGCAATCCATTGATTGCCGCCTGTCTTGGTCTATTACGATGAGAGATTAATCCAGGCCCATTCTTCTCCTCATCGCCACCAATCTTCCCTGCGCGGGAAGTTGATTTATGACCACGACTGAATTTTCATTTGAGGCGTTGCCGCTGGCAACGTCATTGCAAAACAACCTGAAGGTGCTGGGCTATCAGACACCTTCCCCTATTCAACAGCAGGCCATACCGCCTCTTCTTGAAGGGCGTGACGTGCTGGGCTCTGCCCAGACAGGCACAGGAAAGACGGCTGCGTTTTCGCTGCCGATCCTCCATCTGCTGTCAAACAATCCGCGACGACTGCAACGGCATACCACGCGCTGTCTGGTACTTGCCCCGACCCGTGAACTGGCCGTACAGGTGGCGGACAGCTTTGCCAAATATGGCAAGGGGGTTCGTTTTCAACTGGCCACCGTTTACGGAGGCGTCAGCCAGCGGCCACAGGTACAGGCACTGCAACGTGGACTGGATGTATTGGTTGCAACACCAGGGCGTCTGCTTGATCTGCGCCAGCAGGGACATCTCTCTCTGGACGGAGTAGAATTCTTTGTTCTGGATGAGGCGGATCGAATGCTCGACATGGGCTTTTTGCCCGATATTCAGGAAATCGTACAAGACCTGCCCGAAAAACGGCAGACCTGTTTCTTCTCCGCAACATTCAGTTCAAATATCTCCAAGCTGGCTGCATCCCTGCTGGTCAATCCTGTCTCGGTTTCGGTGACTCCGGACAACACCACTGCGGAAAAAGTGGAGCACTCCGTCTCCTTCATCGAAAAATCTCACAAACGCGCCTATCTCGAACAGTTGCTGACCAAACAACCGGATGAAGGCAGCCACGGACGCACACTGATCTTCAGCAAAACCAAATTCGGCGCGGAAAAACTCGCCAAATCATTGAATCAAAGTGGAATTCGGGCGGACTCCATCCACGGGGACAAATCACAGGCAGCCCGCCAACGCGCATTGGAACAGTTTCGCAGCGGGCGCTCACCCGTACTGGTTGCCACGGATGTGGCGGCTCGCGGGCTGGACGTACGCAACATCACACTGGTCGTCAATTACGACCTGCCCATGGATCCCGAATCCTACGTACACCGTATTGGCCGCACGGCCCGCGCAGGCGCCTCGGGGGTCGCCATCTCCTTCTGTTCGGATGAAGATCTCGGGCTGCTGCGCCAGATCGAACGTCTGATTAAGAAGCCCATTGATGTCACCAGTGAGCACGATTGGCATTCCAACGAACTGGAACAACGCTATCTTTCTTCCGGACGCAAATCAGAGAAAAGCTCCGCCGCCACAAAACCAGGCAAGCGTTTCGGTAAAAAACGTCCATTCGGAAACAACAAGGGCAGTTTTGACCGGTTCCATGGTAAACCATCCAACAGCCGTTTCCGTGGCGCTCGCAAGCCAGGTGGAAAAACTAGTAACCGCAGCGTGGCTAACTCCAGCCAGTAACCGGCTGAGATTGTAGGGGCGGCTTTATGCCGCGACCTTGGCGTGGAATAGGAACAGTCGCGGCGTTAACGTCACTCTTACGATGGAACAGCGCGGGCTGTCCGCTTACGATTCCCTTCTTCGTAACGCTCAATCCACGCGCAGCTCCACTCCGTGAAGGTTCCCTTCTCCAATTCAAGGCGGGCCTGCGCCATCAATTCCAGATAGAAACTGACATTGTGCAGGCTCAACAGGGTGCAGCCAAGGATTTCCTTGGTTACGACCAAATGGCGCAAGTAGGCGCGGCTGAAATGACGACAGGTATAATTAGGGAATTCGTCCATGAGCGGACGTGAATCGCGACGGTATTGTTCATTACGCAAATTCATCGGGCCATCGGGCGTAAACACCATGCCGTTGCGCCCGACGCGGGTCGGCAGCACGCAATCGAACATATCAATCCCCCTGGCAATCATTTTGAGCATCTGCGGCGGAGTGCCAAGGCCCATTGCGTAACGCGGCTTATGACTGGGCATGTACGGAGTGCTCATCTCCACCTGCGCCAGCATTTCGGGCTCAGGTTCTCCCACGCTCACGCCTCCTACCGCGTAACCAGGGAAATCCATTGCGGCCAATGCCTCTGCACAGCGTCTGCGCTGCTCCGCATAATGGGAGCCTTGTACAATCCCGAACAGATGATGCCCCTGCGCCAGCATTCCAATGGATTCCGCATAATCACGACACTGTTTTGCCCAGCGCAAAGTACGATCCACCGCTTGCGCACAGTCTTTTTCAGGGCAGGGAAACGGCGGACACTCATCAAGCACCATAGCAATATCGCTGCCCAGGGCATATTGAATATCGACAACCTCCCTGGGTCCAAGAAACAAGGCTGCTCCGTCCACTGGCGAACGAAAAGCAATCCCCTCCTCAGTAATTTTGCGCAGCTTCGCCAGAGAAAACACCTGAAACCCTCCACTGTCCGTTAAGATCGGACCCTGCCATCCCATGAATGTATGCAGCCCGCCCAGCTCGCGAATCAACTCTTCCCCTGGACGCAAATGCAGATGAAACGTGTTGCCCAACAGGATTTGCGTTCCCACCCCCTGCAATTGATCGGGAGTCAGGGACTTGACTGTCCCCTGGGTGCCAACAGGCATAAAAATTGGCGTCTGCACCTCTCCATGACGCGTCTGCAGTATACCGCGCCTGGCTTCGCTATGCGGATCTTCTGCCAATACTTGAAAACTCATTTTTAGACGGAAGTATGGTACACGCTACTGCTCTCAGGCCAAACAGCGACGAAAGCCTGTTACGATCTCATCCCGATCCAGATTGCGCCCGATAAACACGATCCTGGTTTGTCGGTGCATTTCCCCCCATGGAACGTCGGGCTTGCCATCAAACATCATGTGTACCCCCTGAAAGACAAAACGCTGATCGTAATTGGCTATATTGACGACCCCCTTCATACGATAAATATCGCCCCCTTTGCTGTTGAGCAAGCCTCCCATCCATTCATCCAGACGGGTCAGATTTACAGGGCGGTCTTCCACAATACCAATCGAAGAAATCGCCTCGTCGTGATGATGATGCAGATGCGGCAGGTCGCTCCCCTCCTCATCGTGTTCGTGGTGTTCCCCGTGATCATGTTCATGTTCATGATCGTGCGAGTGTTCATGTTCCTCCTCATGCCCCTTGCTGCCCAACAGCGCCGGTTCCAGCTCCAGCACCCGATCCAGATCGAATCCATGCCGATCCAGCACATGTTGCAGATCAATATCGCCACGGGTCATGCGATGCACTTTTGCCATCGTATTCATTTGTAGAATACGCTTTTCCAGTTCCTGCAACGCCTGTTCACTGACCAAATCCCGTTTGTTTAACAAGATGGTGTCCGCAAAAGCAATTTGTGCCTGACATTCTTCACTGCGGTCCAGTTGCCGCAACACATGGTAGGCGTCGACTACCGTGACAATACTATCCAGACGCAGGCTTTTGGCCAATCGCTCATCCACAAAGAAACTCTGGATCACAGGTCCTGGATTGGCCAGTCCCGTCGTCTCAATCAGGATCATATCCAATCGATCCTTGCGGCGGATCAATTTGTTGAGAATACGAATCAGATCCCCGCGCACCGAACAACAGACGCAACCGTTGTTCATCTCCAACACCTCGTCCTCCACACCAATGACCAGATCGTGATCAATCCCTATCTCGCCAAACTCATTTTCTATCACCGCCACTCTACGCCCATGATTCTCCGCCAGAATCCTGTTCAGCAGCGTTGTTTTACCTGCGCCCAGAAATCCAGTCAGCACTGTAACAGGAATCGGTTTCTTATTCGACATAACAACACCTCTAGAGGGCGATTTCCACGCTGACGAGGATATTCCGCTCCACGGCTATGACCGTACGCGACACCCCTTCCCCGCCTTTGTCATTGTCGCACCCGCTTGCGATAAATCCTCAGGATACTCTTGATGATGTCGACCTCAGTTCGGTTATCAGTCAAAATACCGGCCCCCGCCTGCATGTACACCGGCAAACGCTCCCGCAGCAGTTTCTGAATCCGTTCCAATGGATCATCCGAACGCAACAGGGGGCGCTGATCATTGCGGCTCACCCTTGCCAGAATCGTTTCCGGAGAGGCAAACAGACAAACCACCACACCGAGCAGGCGCAATTTGTCCAACATCCCTTTTCCCATCACCAGCCCTCCACCGCATGCCACCACGGCGCCATTGCGCGGAATCCACTCGTCCACCGCCTGCCGCTCCATATCCCGAAATGCAGACTCCCCATCCTCCTCAAAAATGCGCGACACGGTCTTTCCCGCCTTTTTTTCGATCAGGTTATCCGTATCAATAAACTGGAACCCCAGTTTGCGCGCCAAAACCCTGCCCAGGGTCGTCTTCCCCGTCCCCATAAAACCAACCAGAATCAGATTCTTTCCGGCAGAAGAATCGGAATGGGTATGCGACTGAACGGCTGACGGTTTCACGGCGGACATCAAGCCTATTCTGTATACTCCAGGCACAAATAAGCAAATGGATAATGGGTTCCGCCAAATCAAATTCACCACAATGTAACACTGCATCCATCATAATGTCACACAGACCCTCTATGGTGTACGCAGTTTGTTTGTTAGGGCTTGGGATTCAAGCAGGACCAGGAAAAACAAAGGGTCGACAGTGATGTCGGCCCTTTCTATTTTAGGTATCGAGCGCAAAAATAAAAAGAGTTCCTTTTACGGAGTCAAGGAGACCATTATAACCAGACAGACCCACGGATTCGCCTTGACCTTTAAAACTCTCAGCCGAATCCTTGTATGCTGATTATTTAACCAGAAAATACCATGCCAATAGCCACTCCTAAACAGTACGGCGCGATGATCGATGCCGCTCAAAAAGGAAATTACGCCTATCCGGCCGTCAATGTGACTTCAATCACAACGATCAATGCCGCTCTTAAGGCGTTTGCGGATAGCAAATCCGACGGAATCATCCAGTTTTCCACTGGAGGAGGCGAGTTTGCCTCAGGTCTGTCAGTAAAGGATGCCGCGTTCGGCGCCATTGTACTAGCTGAGGCTGCCCACCGGTTGGCAGAAAAATACAATGTTCTGGTGGCGCTGCACACCGACCATTGCCAGCCCAAGAAGATATCCAGCTTCCTCCATCCGCTGATCGCCGCCACGGAGGCCAGACGAGCCCGCGGTGAAAATAATCTGTTTCAGTCGCACATGCTGGATGCTTCCGACCTGCCACTGGCTGAAAACATGAAGCTGTCTGCCGAATTGCTGGAACGCTGCAGCAAAAATGAAATTATCCTTGAAGTCGAGGCCGGCGTGGTCGGTGGCGAAGAAGACGGCGCCGCAGGAGGTCACGACACGCCATCCGAAAAACTCTACACCACTCCAGAAGACATGGTGGCCGTATACGAGGCCTTGCACGGCAAGGGTCGTTACCTGTTCGCTGCCACATTCGGCAATGTACACGGTTCCTACAAGCCTGGCGCGGTCAAGCTCCGTCCCGAAATCCTTAAATACGGACAGGACGCAGTCATCAAAAAATTCGGTGAAGCCGCACGCTTTGACCTGGTTTTCCACGGTGGCTCAGGCAGCCTGTTGGAAGAAATTCGTGAAACCCTCGAATACGGTGTGGTGAAGATGAACATCGACACCGACACCCAGTACGCCTTCACACGTCCGGTTGTGAATCACGTCATGAAGAATTACGATGGTGTTCTTAAAATTGATGGTGAAGTAGGCGATAAGAAGGCGTACGATCCTCGCTCCTACCTCAAGAAAGCCGAGGAAAACATGGCTCATCGTCTCTGCGTAGCCTGTGAAGACCTCCTCTCCACAGGAAAAACGCTTTACGGACAAGTTTAACCTGTTTTATTCTGACGGGCATCTGGCGTTTTCGGCCAGGTGCCCGTTTTTTATCATATTCGGGGAATCCAGCGCCTCGGTCAGCGCATGGTTCTCTTGTTGTTTACTTACAAAGACCGCTTTTTTTGCATGGAGTCCCACGAATACAGTATCGAAGTGCGTAATCTAACGAAAAAGTATGGACGCATTACGGCTATCAACAATGTGGGATTTCGGGTCAGGCGCGGGGAAAGAATCGGTTTTCTCGGTCCGAATGGCGCGGGCAAAAGTACCACCATGCGCATCCTGTGCGGCCTATTGCCAGCCACATCAGGAGAAGCATGGATTGCGGGTCATTCTGTCGCATTCTCTCCTGATCTGGTCAAACACAAGATTGGCTACATGCCTGAAAACAATCCGATCCCCGACGACCTCAGAGTGGGCGAATACCTGACGTTTCGGGGCAGAATCAAGGGGCTTGGCGGACGCCGTCTGAGTAAACGGGTCGCCGAAGTCATGGAATTGTGCGATCTCGGGCCCAGGATTCGCCAACGCATCATCGGTTCTCTGTCCAAGGGATACCGTCAGCGCGTGGGTATTGCGGATGCCATTCTATCCGAACCCGAATTGATTATCATGGACGAACCGACCATCGGTCTCGATCCGCACCAGATTTTAGTCATCCGGGATCTGATCGCCAATCTGCCGCGCACCATGACGCTGCTGATTTCCAGTCACATACTACCTGAGATCGAACTGACCTGTGACCGCGTAATCATCATCAACCAAGGCTCCATTGTTGCCCAGGGCAACTCCGACGAATTGCGCAGTGACCTGCACCCCCATCTCAGTTATGAATTGCGCGTCCAGGGAAAAGTAGATCACATCCCCGAATGGGTGTCGGCCGAACTTCCCAACTGCTATCTGGAATCGGTTTCTCCGCCCGACCAGGAAGGCTTTTACCTATGTCGCCTAAGAACGGAACAATCCGTCGACCACAGTGAATCATTGATTCGAAAACTGGCCAACCACCCACAGATTCGCCTTGCCGGGCTGAACCGTATTCGTCCGAACCTGGAGGATTTGTTCCTGGCCGCCACCAGAAGGAATTGGGAAATGCACGCCCTGTCCCATCTTACAGGAGGCAATAAAAAGAAATGAGAACATTTCTAATTCTATTCATTCATGAGGTAAGGATGGCGCTGCTCAGCCCTGCAGTGTGGATCACCTGGTTCCTGTTTCTGGCAATGATGGGATTCTTTTATCAGGGCATCCTGCAGAATTATACGGACATTGGGCAGGAAAACCTGCCCTCGACAGAATTCTTCCGACTGTTCTGGTTCCCTGTCGTATTCATGATCCCGTTGCTCACAATGAGAAGCATTGCGGAGGAACGCCGTATGGGAACACTGGCCAGCCTGTTCAGTACGCCAGTTGGCGGAACATCGCTGATACTGGCAAAGTTTTCCACCGCTTATCTGCTCTACGTGTTAATCTGGATCTCAACGCTCTCATTCCCGCTGGCGGTAAGAATTTACATTACCGATTCACGCTTATTCGATATTCCATCCCTGACAGGCAGTTTCCTTTTTATATTCCTCAGCGGGCTGCTCTATGTGGCAATCGGCATCTTCACCAGCACCCTGACCAGAAGTCAGTTGGTGGCAGGCGCTCTAAGTTTTGCCATTCTTTTTGTTGTTCTTGTCGGTGGCAAGATTCTCACCGAATATCCCCTGTGGAGCCTGCCGTGGCAGGACCAATTCCCCAACCTGCTGGACTACGTCCACAGTTTTCGGCACCTGGAAGATTTCAGCAGAGGTGTCCTGGATTCCCGTCCATTTCTGCTCTATACCAGTTTTTCCATCCTCTTCCTGTCCATATCCGGCATGATTGTGAAAGCTAAAAGCTAATGCCTGCCAAGCTACAAAACTTTGAACGAGCACGCCGCAAATTCGCCTTTCATCGCTGGGCGAGAATCCTGCTCTGCATCACCCTGGTACTTGGTTTGAATTATCTGGGAATGACCTTTTACGCACGCAAGGACATCACTTTTGACAATCTGTACTCCATCACCCCCGAGACACGCGACTACATCAGCAAGCTCAACAAAGAAATTACGGTTTATGTCATATACGGAAAGGAGTCCAACAATGAATTTCTACACTTTCAGGAGGATGTTCGCAACCTGTTGAAAGAATACGAATACCATGCCTCCCATGCTGCCAAAGGCAAATTCCAGGTGCGGTATGTGGATATTTTTCAGCAAAGACAGGAAGCCGAGCAGTTGGCCCGCAGGTTTCATATTACCCAACCGCATCTGGTTATCTTCTCGTGTGGCGACCGCTCCCGCACCATTCGGCCCAACGAGCTGTACGAAACCAAGAGCGGGCTGCGCAGCGCGTTTCTGGGAGAACAGGTTTTCACCACCGCCCTGCTGCAGGTGACCTCGGATCACAGCCCCAGGATTTACTTTCTGTCAGGACATGGCGAGATGAGCCCTGACGACGTCAGTCCCCTGCGTGGCGTATCAGAATTTGCCACAGCCCTGCTGCAGAGAAACTATGAAGTATGGGCGCTCAACCTGAATGAAACACAGGAAATTCCAGCCGATGCCGACATGGTCATCGCCCTCGCCCCGCAGGTTCCCTATAACCGCACATCCCAACAAAAGCTGCGCCGCTATTTGCAGCCAGTCTCTCCCCGCATCCTCGAAAATGGCGAAGTACTCGAATCCAAGCCGGGCAAACTGCTGCTGGCATTAAACCCGGGGCATCCGCATGGATTGGAGGATTTCCTGCTGGACTGGGGAATTCTGGCGGATGATGTCGTAATCATTGATATGGACCCGTCGTCACAGACACCCAGCGGTGATCTGATGATCGGCCGATATGCGGATCATCCCATTCCCGCTCTTTTGGTCAATAACAACATTGCCGTTCGGCTCGGCTTATCGCGCAGCATACGCGAGGATTTGGGACGCGATCTGTCACAACCAATCGTACAGACTCCTCTCCTGTTCACTTCCGATAAGGCATGGGGAGAGACCTCCTACCAAAATAATCAACCTGCTGAGTTCAACAAGGAAGTTGACCTTGAGGGCCCGCTGTCCGTAGCCATGCTCGCCGAGCGTTCGTTACAACAGTTTGGCATTCGATTGGGACCCAAGCTGGCGGTATTTGGCAGCGCGGATTTCTTCAGTAATCAGCAGCTCGGTTTCCTCGGCAATTTTCCGCTGGCGTTGAACACGGTTCGCTGGTTATTAGACGAAGAACCGCAGGTTCAGGCGCTGCCGCGTCCCATTTACCGGACCCTGATACTACTTACTTCCAGTCAAATGAGCAATCTTCGACTATTGATGAGCCTGGCAATCCCAGGTGTGTTTATATGTATCGCAATCCTGGTTTATTTCTTAAGAAGGCGTTAAAAACATCATGAAAGGCAGATACACCCTGATTCTTCTGGTCCTGAACCTTGCTGTCTTCGGGATCATTGTCTACTTGCACATCCTGAAGAACAGTCATCTCGAAGAAGTGGCAAGCGAGAGCGAAGTATTTTCCCTCAATCTGAACGAGATTGATTATCTGGAAATCGAAGGCAGCGAACTTGACACCACTCGCATTTTGCAAAAACGCAACGGTGAATGGCTAATCACCAGCCCTACCGAGTGGAGAGCCAACCTGCACGCGGTGAATCGGCTGCTGAACCAGATCCGCTGGCTCAAGCCACAAGGAGAGTTTTCATGGGAAGAAACCCGCTCCTTTGGACAGTCGCTGGAAAACTACGGGCTTGCCGAGAGTGACAAGACACCGCGGATCGCAATCACCATAGGCGTCGGGTCACAACGGGAAAGCCTGCGCCTCGGCTCCAACACCACCGTTGGCAAGAGAATCTACGCCCTCAGTCCCAACGGCCAGCGCATCTATATTTTACCGCAAAAGATTGAAGAAGTCCTACTCATGCAGTTGGACGACCTGCGCTCTCGCGCAATCCTGTCCGTGCCCCCCGCTGAAATCTCCGCACTGCGTATTCAAAATCGCGAAGGAGAAAGCAGAACTTCGCTGACGACCCTGATTCGCGAGGGCAAGCAATGGAATTTTGAGACTCCCATTCGAGCCCGTGCCTCTTCCATGCTGGTGGAAGAAACC
>CAZYDZ010000001.1:19916-29541 GCA_964646535.1 uncultured Opitutaceae bacterium | reverse complement strand
CAGATACAGGCCACCCAGTTCATGGATCTCACACCTGACCAATTCGAACAATACGGGGTGGCCAGCGGCAAATTAAGTATCCTGCTGGAAGGGAACAATCAGCGCGAAACACTTCTGATTGGCAACAAGGTTGAAACGGCCCCTGATACGCTGTTGGGACCTCAGGTATATGCCCGTATCATCCGTTTTCCTACAGTTTTCACCATTCCTGCGTTTCAACTGGACCGCTTATATGAGCCACAGGTTCTACTGCGCGAGCGGCGTATTCTGGATTTCAGGGGGCGTATACCCCAGGAGATCCGTATTCGCGAACAGGATCGGGAGTTGAGCCTACAAAAACCCGAAAATGGCGCATGGCAATTCCTGCGCAAAAATGAAGAGGGAGAATTTCGCCCCGAAAAAGCCGATCAGCCATTACTCGATTTCATTGTCGATTATCTGGACCGCATTCGAGTCCTTGAATTTGTCATGGACGCTCCCACTCAGGAGGATCTGAACCGCTTCGGGCTCAACTCCCCGATCCAGGAAATTACTATTCTCAATCCTGGCGAACAAACCCTGCTGATCGGAGGATTGGCTGGAGAAGATGGTTTGTACGCACAGAAAAAAGGAGAGCCTTTTGTCTATAAAATCCCTGACATGCTTCTCGACTGGATCACCTCCGATCCTTTGTTCTACCGTGATCGCGTCCTGCAAAAACTGCCATCCGGCGCACACATCCAGTCCATATCCTGGGGCGAAGCTGATTCCGACACCCATAAGGTACAGTGGCTGTTCAACGGACAAGACACTTCCTCCGAAAAGGAGAAGGAAGAGTCTCCCTTGAAAAACCGAACTGCCCAGTTACTCCGCGACATGGAAGTCGACCGTTATATCTCCGAGACCTTTACCAAGGAGTTGCGCACGGGTGCCCAGATTATCCCCTGGACACAAAAACTGTCCATCACCTGGTCTTTGCGCGGAGGCAGTGACACCAATCAGGTGAGCAGGACTTTTTACTTTTCACCCAAGGCACAAAACGGGGTTCAATACGGCGGCAGCCCCGAACTGGATGTTGTGTTCACGCTAACTCCTGTCTGGGTGGAACTGCTGGAATCACTACAGGATCATTATACGCCTGTGGAGCCTCAGTTCGGAGCGCCTCCTGGAGAAGCTCCGCGCGATCCGCAAGTCAGCCCACCCCCGCTGCCTTCACCCGAACAATCTGAGTCCGACACACCCATAGCGGAAGGTATCCCCCCCCCCTCAACCAAACGAAACAAGCAACAATTCTCAAACGATAACTGAAAATCCCTGACCTGATTATCTGATTCCCATGCTCAGGACCTTTAAGACGGGTATTCAATGGATGATCTTCATCGTCCTGTCCGTCTGGTTTTTGATTTGTCTGTTTTGGATATGCAATGGCTCCATCACGGTCCGCCAGTCATGGTTTGGTCCATTTTGGAAATCCATCTCCTGGGAGGAAGCCACACTTGAGTTTTCCGCAATCACCATATCCCTGGATGGCAGTATTCAACTGCAGGAAGTCACCCTGTATCTGGAAAAGGAAAGCGATCCCGTGTGTGTATTCCAGAACGCAAGGGCCACTTTATCATTCCTTCGCTGGTGGCATGACCAGCCCTGGTTGCTTAACCTGAGGTTTACCGAAGGAGAAATCTATGTCAGCAGGCGTTACTCCCCAACGGGCAGTCGTTATCCTGCACTACAACAACTCCACCTGCGAGTAGAACCCGATGATCGCAATCGGGAGTACTATATTGAGATGGAGGGGAAAATGGAAGATGCCACCATCCTGCTGACAGGGAAACTGCCCATTGACTTGCAGGAAGATCTACGTGAAAAGCGATCCCTGACTGAACAATTCCACGCTTATTCACGCGAATGGCGCGAAGTCTGGCCCTGGTTACACGGTGTATCCAAAGGCTGGATTGACGGCATCCTCTCACACAACGAACAACAGCGCATCGAACTACAATCACTTATTCTGCGCGCCGACAAATTTTCCCATTCCGACTGGGGCACCACAGGCCCCATCGAAGCGCTCTTCACCCATATTTCATTGGAAAACCTGCAAGCTCCGGCTTCCGGCACCATTCATATTCGCGACTATGCAGGACGTCTTCCCTATCTGGAAGACTCCACCGTATTATCCAGCTTCAGTCTCCACCTGACATCTCTTGCAGACAACTCCCTCATCGTCCACTGTATCCTCAATGACATTCAGTGGCACAGCTATCAACTGGATACCCTGTACTCACAGCATCACTGGTTTCCAGAAGACAATCAGGTCGATTCTTTTGTGCTGATGCAGGAACAAGAGCAGGAACTGCAAATTTATTATCAGGGGTGGTTACTGCCAGGGTTTAATTTCAAAGGAGTCATTCATGGTTCAGGTACGCTGGATCCCATGGTGTGGATAGAAGCAGCGGGAATCTGGAAAGATCAACTGCGGTGGGAAATCCCTCCCCATCGGGTCTTTTCCAGTTTTCAAATAGAACTCGGCAATGGTAGTAAAATGGAACAGGCCCACTTTGACATTGTGGCCCGTCATTTCGGATGGGAAAACCTGCCTGAGTTTTATCTGCTGCGGTTGAGCGGTCATTGGAAAGACAATCGTTTGAATGTTCAGTCCCTGACTGTACGGGGAGACGGATTTGAGCTTGCCGGACATGCCAGCGCCGATTTCTCAACAGACCGCTTTCAAACCTATGTACAGGGCTACCTGGCTCCCATGCCATGGAGCCCTGAGTTGCCTGACTGGTGGGAAAAACTATGGGAAGACTTTGCATTTCACCAGCGCCCTCCCTCTCTGGAGTTATGGGCCTCAGGCTCCTGGTCCCGCGTGCATGAATTCAGGGTTGAAGCCAGCATAGATGCTGAAGATCTGGACTTCCATGAAGTCAAAACCGATCGATTGTCCACTTCCCTGTTGATTCACCCGGGCTTCCTATGGCTGCGGGATATGACACTGGTTACTCCAGACGGTGCAGCGTACGGCACAATCTGGCGCAGGGAATCCGTCCCCTTCAATGGTATCTCTCATTATTTTTTTGACGTACAAAGCAAGATACCGCCCCACGATTTGGCTAAAATGATCGATGATTCCGTAGAGGACATCTTGAAGGACTTTTCTTTTTCAGGCCCCACTTACATTCACGGGCAAGGCTCATTTTATACAGGGAAACATCCGTTTCTGGATTACTCCGATTTCACCCTGTTGACGTTGACGGAAAGCCCGTTGACCATCGCTACATTTCCACTCAATTGGCTGTCCGCACGCAGTATCTACAAGGATGGCAAAGTATTCCTGAAAAACACCACCGCATCGCTCACCGGTGGGCTGCTACAGGGAGAAGCCACGTGGGACTTCACCCCAAACACCACCGCATTTCAGTTCTCGGCCACACTGGATCATGCGGATCTGATTCCTTTCATGTCGCTGTGGAAGAAGAGTGATCAAGCATCGTCTTCTGCTGAAGATACTGAAGAAAAGAATCCCGATGAAGAGAAATCGGGTATTCTCGCCCTTAACATTGACTTGTCAGGCCCGTGGAAAGAATGGGGTAAACTGAAGGGCAACGGCCAGTTCAAGATCACGGAAGGCAACTTGCAACGCATCAACCTGCTCGGTTTTCTTTCCGCCATTTTACCCATCACCTCCATCGAATTCAAAGAAGCCGAGGGCAGCCTGCAATGGAACGACGATCTGATCACTTTCCCTGACTTGAAAATGTCAGGCTCGACAACCACCCTGCAGGCGGCAGGGAAATATTCCATCTCCCGCAATGAAATCGATTTCATGGTAAAAGTATTTTACCTGCAGCAAGCTCCCCTTCTAAAAATTCTTTCTCCCATCTTTCATCCCTTCGCACATTTGCTGGAAGTACGTCTATGGGGTAATTTCAACTCCCCTGAATGGCGCTTCAACATTGATCCACGCAATATCTTCTCTTCTCCTGATTCACAGAGACTGTCTGCACCTGAATGATCTCTGCCGTTAAAACATGAGTCCGAAAAAAACTTCTTTTACTCCCTCAATATCCCTACCGCTGGTTGGAGCACATGTCAGCACGGCAGGCGGCCATCACATGGGCTTGCAGGAAGCAGAGCGCGTTGGCTGCGAGGCCGTGCAATTCTTCACCAAGAATAACATGCAATGGGATGCCGCCGCCTTGTCCCCTCAGGCACTTGAGCTTTATCACAAGCAACGCGAACAGAGTTCCATTCGCAGCATATTCGGCCACTCAGGCTACCTGATCAATCTGGCAGGAGAAACGGGTTCCGACAATCTGAATAAGTCCATTGCTTCGCTGGTATTGGAGCTGCATCGTTGTGACGAACTCGAATTCCCTTTTCTCGTTCTCCACCCTGGAGCCCATCTGGGCCGCGGAGAGGAAGAAGGGCTGCAGCAGATTCTGCGCTCGCTGGACATCGTGTTTGATCGCTTTCAGGGGAAAGCAAAGATCGCACTGGAAACCACCGCTGGACAGGGCAGCACTCTCGGCGCGCGCATTGAGCATCTGCAATACCTGTACGACCATTGCCCACAACGGGAACATCTTGTATTCTGCCTGGACACCTGTCATCTGTTCGCTGCGGGATACGATTTGCGAACGGCATCCGCAGTCGATGAGTTTGTACGACACTTTTCCTCCCTGTTGCCATGGGAGCGCGTCGTTTGTGTGCACTGCAACGACAGCGTAGGCGATCTCAGCAGCCGCAAGGATCGACACGCCCTGCTGGGACAAGGAAAAATCGGCTGGGAATGTTTCGACCGCATCCTTCACCACCCCGCATTTGCCAATATCCCCCTCTGCCTGGAAACTCCCAAAGGCCCAAAAAACAAAAACGACATTGAGACACTGGCCGAATTAAAACGCCGCCGCGGCTAATCTTCGATTGTAGGAGCGGCTTTACGCCGCGACCCCAGCCAACCCATGTTCAGGTCGCGGCGTAAAGCCGCTCCTGCATTTTGCTTTTCTGCATTTCTGAAACCCTTCTCGGGAATTGCCCTCTTTGCGGTTTTTTCTAAAGTGGTCGTGGTGGATATCCTGACGACCCATATGAAAATCCCCGATCTGTGGCAACAACAGGCGGTACAGGCTTTGCTTGCAGGCAAGGATGTGGTGGTCGATGCCCCGACCGGGGCAGGGAAAACCTTTATTTTCGAACTTTTGCTGCAGTCGGGTTTCCGCGGTCAGTCGGTCTTCACGGTTCCCACCCGCGCACTGGCCAATGACAAACG
Organism: uncultured Opitutaceae bacterium; assembly: GCA_964646535.1. GTDB lineage: Bacteria > Verrucomicrobiota > Verrucomicrobiia > Opitutales > UBA2995 > CAZYDZ01. The sequence continues at coordinate 24,293 of CAZYDZ010000001.1, read as the reverse complement.
CCGTGAATGGAAAGAGGCAGGTTGGCGGGTCGGAATTACCACGGGAGACCTATCCGAAGATCCACAGGCTCCTGTTATCGTGGCGACACTTGAGACACAGAAGAGCCGTTTTCTGCACGAGGATGGCCCCGACTTACTGGTGATCGACGAATACCAGATGCTGGCAGATTCATCCAGAGGGGTAAACTATGAGCTGATACTCGCCCTGGCTCCCGCACGTACGCGTCTGCTACTGCTGAGCGGCAGTGTCGCCAATCCACACATCATTGTTCAGTGGCTGCACAATCTTGGCCGATCCGCGACACTGGTTCAGCACAAACAACGGCCTGTTCCTCTGGAAGAGATATTTATCGAGTCCCTGAAGGGTCCCCGACACTTGCTTTCCCGTTCAACCCTGGTCAATGCGATTCAAAGGGCTCTGCTCGCCGATCTGGCCCCTGTTCTGGTTTTCGCCCCCAAAAGACAGGCTGCCGAAAACCTCGCCCTGCAACTGGCCAATGAGCTGCCGAATCCACATCCGTTGGAATTGACTCCCGAACAACAGCGCATCGCAGGAGAGCCGCTCGGCAGGCTGCTGCGCCACCGCATCGCCTATCACCACAGCGGGCTCGACTATCTGCAACGGGGAGGACTGGTAGAACCCCTGGCCAAAAATGGACAGTTACGCGTGGTGGTCGCCACCCTGGGGCTCGCCTCTGGCATCAATTTCTCCATGCGGTCCGTACTGATTTCGGACATTGAATATCGCTCAGAAGAGGCGGCGCAACGGGTACGTCCCGATGAATTACTGCAAATGTTCGGTCGCGCGGGCAGGCGCGGTCTGGACAGTACAGGCTCCATATTGGTGTTACCTGAAAGCCCGAGGCTGGGAGATGCCCATCCGTTACATCTGCAGCGCACCACCCATGTGGATTGGCCCAGCCTGCTGGCAGTCATGCAGGCCGCTGCCGTGCGCAAAAAAGACCCTATCGCGGCCTCCCGCAAATTGCGTCAACGCCTTTTTCGCCCTGAAGAGATCGTACTGGGATGGCAATCACTGACCGCACAATCTTTCTCCTCTTCCAACGAGCACGTTGCACAATCCATCCGAACGCGTAAGGAGTTTCTCAATACATCGGGTGAATGGGAGCGTCTGCGCCCCATGCAACCCAGCCTCTTGCAGGACTGCCTGCTGGCAGTCAAAGGCGAGTGGAGGGTCGCATTCCAGCATCCTGATGGCATCCGCGACTGTGGCGAAGGAAGACCTTGCGTTCTACAAAACAAGCCCATCCGCGTGTACGGGAAGGAAATACCCGCTGCCACCTGGTCGAGTGATGAACGCAAGGGCGATCTGGTGCTTTCCAAGTGGTTACGTTTCCGACTGCGTCAGACTGGGAATCCACAATTACAGGCATTGGGAAAGAAACGTCATTGTTCTCTGGAGGAATGGACCAGTCTGCTGCGTCCTACTCTGGAATCCCTGCTTACCAGCGGCCAACTGTACGCCGTGGTCGAACGGGGCAACCAGATTTCCCTGCACGTGGATCACCGCATGGACCGTGTGCTGGCCCGCATCGATCACTACGGCAAGGCACTGCTGAATCCTGTCACACGCGAAGTGGAAATCGAGGAAATCGCTTCCTTTGGTGAGCTTGCAGGACTGGTGCAACAAGGGACTTCGTCCCTTCCTGTCATCGCATGGGCAAAACTGGGGCTGATTGACCTATCAGGACAACCCACCCGACGCGGGTCCATCTTCAGTTATTTCCAACATGGTGATGGTCTCGCCATTGCCGCCGCACTGGAAGATTCGAGTTACGACTTTTCCTCGCTGGTATATGACCTGGCCAATATCCGCGGCGGCTATCGCTTTGCAGCCCATGAAGGGCCTTCCGCCAAACTGGGTATTCAGTGCAGATTGCGCTACGGCAGCCTTAACTACAAAGGCTATCTTCGTCGCGGCCTGCCATTCGGCTATGGCGAGGGAGTGGCTGAAGTCATTCGAACGCTATTGGAAAAACCGAGCCGGCGCACAGAGTTTACCGAGGGAGACCTGCGTATCGGGGATATTGAACGGGCCATGATCGAATGGAAAAACCTGCTGCTGCAAGTAGCCAGCTCTCCCGATTATCCATGGGAACGCTGGCAGCAGTTCCAACAGTTTGTACAAGGGTTTCTGCAGAGCCATCAATGGCAATCTCCCGCCATGCAGCCATTGCCAGCCCTCACATACGCCCAGCGCACCCGACCGAACCTGCGCCTCTCGGCAACGGATTTTTAAGATACCTCGGAACGATGGCCTGACGGCTCATTCAAGAGAGAGTCGACCTCATCGTCATCCCTCTCCTCCTCTCCACGCGACACCGCTGTCGCAATAACAATATCCCCAGTCACATTAACCGTGGTACGACACATATCGAGAAAACGATCGACCCCCAGCACAATACCAATTCCCTCAGGAGGAACACCGACCATGCCGCAAATCATGGCAATCACAGGCAGGGAACCCGCGGGGACACCTGCAGTGCCTATTCCTCCCAGAATACACACCAGCATCACCAGTATTTGCTGGCCGATACTCAAATCCACTTCAAAAAACTGCGCCAGGAACAATACCGTTACTCCCTCAAACAAAGCCGTACCATTCTGATTGGCTGTCGCTCCCACCGTCAGGACAAAGCGCGACACCTTACGCGGCAACTTCAGGTTTTCTTCGGCAACTTTCAGGGCGGTGGGCAATGTCGCATTACTGGATGCCGTGGAAAACGCCATCACGATCGCCTCTTGAATCCCCTTGAAAAAGCGTATGGGAGAGGTTTTTCCCGCTACCCTTAACACAATGGAGTACACCACAACCATATGAATCGCCAACGCCAGCACCACTACCAACACATAGACTCCAAGCCGCATCAGCAATTCCCAGCCAAATTGTGCGGACAGCGTAAAGACCAGACACGCAACCGCATAAGGAGCGACACTGATGACCATGTGAATCAGTGTCATGCACACGTCAAACAATCCTCCTATAAATTTTTTAACCTGCTCGGCTCCCTGTCCCGTGGTCAGCACCAGACCGATCCCGAATATCAGCGCAAAAAACATGACCGCCAGAATATCGTTGTCTGCTGCCGCCCTGAATACGTTGCTGGGGACAATACCCACCAATAGCGACAGCCCTCCCGCCTGCTCCTTCACTCCACCCACAATGCTTTGCGCCCTCCCCGCACTCTCCTCAAGCAGGCCTGCTGCCATGGCCTTGTCCACGCCGCCACCCGGTTGTATCACATTGGTTAATAGCAGACCGATTACGACGGCAATGGTCGAAATCGCAACGGTGTAGACGAGAGTTTTCCAACCCACCCTACCCAGAGAACGAATATCCCCCATTTCCACAACCCCTATCACCAATGCGGAAAACAACAGCGGGATCACCAACATGAACAACAGGCGTATGAAAATCTGCCCAACAGGCTGGGTCACATATTCAATCACATTCTTCAACAATTGGGTATCCGCCAATGCAAAGTGCGCTACCAACCCCAAAGTGAGGCCAATGGCAAAACCCAATCCCATTTTTACGTGCAATGGCAGTTTTTTCCTGGAAATCGTCATTTTTACAGTACCCTCACGGCACAGACCTGGCTGGTCAACGAAAAATCCATCTCCCTTTATTTCAAAGAAACCATAGATTATCGCAGAAGGAGGCTCACGCGAAGGCGCGAAGGTGTGATGGACCCTGTAGGAGGGGCTTTATGCCACGACCAAGTCCACACAACATTCGAGTCGCGGCGTAAAGCCCCTCCTACAATGAGATGACCTTCGCGTGGGCTTTGTGGTCTGCGATAATCTGCGTAATCTGTGGTTTCCCCTTTGACCTGCCCGCCAATCTTCTTTAGTGGTAGAACCTTTCGTATCTAAAAAGCATGTCTACAAAACCAACCATCATTTACACTAAGACTGACGAAGCTCCTTTGCTGGCAACCTACTCCTTACTGCCAATTCTGCGGGCCTTTACCAAACCTGCAGGGATCACAATGGAGACACGCGATATCTCACTGGCTGGCCGTATCATTTCCCTATTCCCCGAATACCTGAAGGAAGAGCAACGCATCGGCGATCACCTCGCCGAATTGGGGAAACTGACGCAAGACCCCGCAGCAAACATCATCAAACTCCCCAATATCAGCGCTTCCGTTCCCCAGCTCAAGGCGGCCATTGCAGAGCTGCAGGACAAGGGATACAACCTGCCAAACTACCCTGACAATCCGCAGACAACCGAAGAAAAGGAGATTCGCGCCCGCTATGACAAGATCAAGGGCAGTGCGGTCAATCCCGTCTTGCGCGAAGGAAATTCGGATCGCCGCGCGCCCAAGGCCGTCAAGGAATATGCGCGCAAAC
>CAZYDZ010000001.1:12171-19906 GCA_964646535.1 uncultured Opitutaceae bacterium | reverse complement strand
GGGAGCATGGTCTTCCAGTTCCAAAACACGCGTGGGAACCATGGGCAGGGATGATTTCTTCGCCAATGAAAAATCCGTAACGCTGTCGGCCAATACCCGTGTCAAAATTGAGTTGGTGGGCAAAACCGGTAAAATCCAGATCCTCAAGGATGATCTGTCTCTCAAGGCAGGAGAAATCCTGGATGCAACTGTCATGCGCAAACAAGCATTGATTGCGTTCCTCGACCAACAGATCGCACACGCCAAACAGGATAATGTGCTGTTCTCCCTCCACATGAAAGCCACCATGATGAAGGTGTCAGACCCCATCATCTTCGGCCATGCGGTAAAACGGTTCTTCAAGGATCTGATCGCCAAACATGCGGCAATACTGCAAAGCATCGGGGTTGATTTTAACAACGGATTCGGCGACCTGACCGCCAAACTGGATAAACTACCAGCCGACCAGAAAGCCGCCATTGAAGCGGATATTCAGGAAATCTACGCCAGCGGCCCTGCTCTCGCTATGGTCAATTCCGACAAGGGAATCACCAATCTGCACGTACCCAGCGATGTGATCGTCGACGCCTCCATGCCCGCCATGATCCGCGCAGGGGGTAAAATGTGGGATGCCGCAGGCAAGACACAGGATACCCTGGCCGTCATTCCCGACAGCTCCTATGCGGGAATTTATCAGGCAACCATCGAATTCTGTAAAAAGAACGGTGCTCTGGATCCGAAAACCATGGGCTCTGTCCCCAATGTCGGGCTCATGGCACAGGCAGCGGAAGAGTACGGCTCACATAACAAGACATTTGAGATTCCATTTGCAGGAACGATTCGCATCACCGATGAATCAGGCAAGGTTTTGTTGGAACATCAAGTCGAGGAAGGGGACATTTGGCGCGCCTGCCAGACCAAGGACGCTGCCATTCGTGACTGGGTCAAGCTGGCAGTGAACCGTGCTCGCGCCAGCAACACACCTGCCGTATTCTGGCTCGATAAAAACCGTGCTCACGACGCACAGTTGATCGCCAAGGTGGAACTCTACCTGAAGGACCACGACACCAACGGGCTCGACCTCCGCATTCTCGCCCCAACGGACGCTACCACTTTCAGCCTGGAGCGTATTGCCAAGGGAGAAGATACCATCTCCGTTACAGGCAACGTACTGCGCGATTACCTGACAGACCTGTTCCCTATTCTTGAATTGGGCACTTCCGCCAAAATGCTCTCCATCGTTCCCCTGATGAACGGTGGCGGCCTGTTTGAAACGGGCGCGGGCGGCTCCGCCCCCAAGCACGTTCAGCAATACCTGGAGGAACACTATCTGCGCTGGGATAGTCTTGGAGAATTCTTCGCTCTGACTCCCAGTTTCGAACACATTGCCGAGACTTTCAAAATATCCAAAGCCAAAGTACTGGCGGATACCCTGGATACCGCAACGGGCAGATTCCTGGAAAACGACAAATCCCCTACCCGCAAACTGGGTGGCATTGATAACACGGGCAGCCATTTCTACCTGGCCCTCTACTGGGCGCAGGCGTTGGTAGAACAGAATACAGACAGCGAACTAAAGGCTCTCTTCACGCCAGTTGCCGAACAACTCGCCGCCAACGAAAAGAAGATCGTAGACGAATTGATTTCAGTACAGGGCAAACCAGTCGATATCGGCGGATACTACCAACCAGACGACCAACTGGCCAATCAGGCATTGCGCCCCAGCGAGACCTTCAACCAGATTCTGGCATCACTGTAAAACTTCTTGTTTCTTCACTGTTTCGCGCGGGTCTTATCCGTCTCGCAAAGGAGTGGAACACCAGGAAAGTCAATTTAAGGGAACATTTAGGGAAACTCCTCCCACAGTCAGATCTCACCCGAACACATCCACACCAACATTCAGGGCCACCCACAAACCCTGAACCAACAGGAATACACATTCAGGATATAAACAAACCGCAAACTTTGCAGGTCGACACAGATAGGATAGAAGGAGGCTCACGCGAGCCTCGACAACTCGGCTTTCCTACACGCGATCTGCCTTAACTTAAAAACACCCGACAGAGCCCTGATACAGAACTCTTCCCTTTGTGTCGTTGAGCCTTTGTGGTTTCGAATCCTTCAGTGAAATCAATTTGATTTACCGAAGAAAATACGGTCAAGGGATAGTCCACCTGCACCGCTTATCAGCAAAGACACATTGACCAACAGCAGGGTAAGGGCAAACTCCATGCCCGCTGGCAAAAAGAAGGCGCCACTGTGTACCTGTACAATTGCCACAGCCATCACCCCAATCAATGCAATCGAGGCAAAACGGGTAAACAGTCCTACCAACAGGAGCAGCCCGCCAATGAATTCGGCGCCGCCTGCCAATATCGCCAGCAGTTTGCCGGGCTCTAATCCCTGTGAGGCAAACCACGCAGCCGTCCCATCGATGCCGCCTCCACCATACATACCAAATAACTTTTGTGCGCCATGCCCGGCAAATACGAGACCTGCGGCAATACGCAGTGGCAATGGAATCAGACTATTCGAAGTGACAAGGAAACGATGTGCAATACTCATGCGACGGATTATACGATCATGAAATCCTCAATACAAGCGGATAAATATAGCGTTCAAATCAGACTTTCCGGCAATGGTATCGATACATTTCGAAAAATCTGCCTAATCTATGGTTACATTTCCTAATCGTCTTGTTCTGTGGGGATTCTCTGCCTACGCTGGGGCATACCAATCCAAAGACACATGGAATCTCTTCTTCCCATACTTGTTCTGCTCACTTTGTTCGTTGCGACCGCCGCGGCGATTGGCGTCTGGCGGCCGCGTACTATGGATGGCTCGCAGACTGTGGAAAAACTGGCGGAGACCGAAAAGCGACTACGCGATGACTTACAACGGCTGCGCGATGGCACGGAGAAATCCCTGCGCGATCAACAGACCGATGCCCGCAAAGAACTCGCCGAGTCCCTACAGGCCTCCCGCAAGGAACTGAGTGAAACCCTAAAGGAATTGCAGGAGCAACTGGTGCGGAGGCTGGAAAGCGCAAACAGCGCACAGGGAGAATTTTTCAAGGAAACCCAGAAAACACTCGTGGATTCCCTGGATAAATTGCGTCAGGACAATGAACAACGCCTCGAAAAGATCCGCATGACGGTGGATGAAAAGCTGCAGAAAACACTGAATGACCGCTTGAGTGAATCTTTCAAACAGGTCAGTGAACGGCTGGAGCAGGTTCACAAGGGCTTGGGAGAAATGCAGCAACTGGCCACTGGTGTGGGCGATCTGAAGCGGGTACTCACCAATGTGCGTTCGCGCGGCACTTACGGAGAGGTTCAACTGCGGGGATTACTGGAGCAGGTCATGCTACCCGCCCAATATATGGAAAATGTGGCAACCGTTCCCAACAGTAATGAACGGGTCGAATTCGCCATTCGCCTGCCTGGTAAGACTCAGCAGGATTCTGCGGTCCTGTTGCCCATTGACGCCAAATTTCCGCAGGAAGATTACCAGCGATTGCTCTCTGCTTATGAAACAGGCGATGCCGCCGCTGTGGATCAGTCGCGCAAGGCTCTGGCAACACGCATCATTAACGAGGCAAAGACTATTCGTGAAAAATATATCCACTCTCCGGAAACGACCGATTTCGCATTGCTGTTTCTGCCGACCGAAGGCTTGTTTGCCGAGGCCCTGCGATTGGATGGTGTCGTCGAACGGGTACAGCGGGATTACCACATCGTCCTGGTCGGCCCCACTACCCTCTATGCCGTTCTCAACAGCCTGCAAATGGGATTTCGTACTCTTGCCATTGAACAACGTAGCAGCGAAGTCTGGAAAGTGTTGGGAGCGGTTAAAACGGAATTTGGCAAATTTGGCAAAGCATTGGAGGATACCAGGCGCAGCATCGAACTGGCAGGCAACAAAATCAACACGCTCGCCGGAACCCGTGCGCGCGCAATGGAACGCAGTTTACGCAGCCTGGAAGCCCTGCCGGAAGAAGAGGCCCAACAACTGCTGCCTGTTTTCCCGACAGATTCAGACGACAACACCAATGAGGCTGACGAAGAATAATCCTTACCAACGATTGTTGCCAGAGAAAAGGGGCACCCGTTCTCCCGATATTCAGAATAAACAGGTGCCCCTGATGGTTTTCCAGTCAATTTCCCAGTCCAGTCAGGCCTGGAAAGCCTTTTCCTTACGACACGCTTTCTTCCCTGAATCAACAATCCCCATACGATATTGAGGCTTTTTCATCGGGAGGTTGAAGTGCCGTAAAGAGTATTTCCTTTTATTTCAAAGTTCAAAATCGTCCTCCATCAAACCGTAACTCATAGTGAGAATGTGTTATTCATAAGTAAACAAAATACGCGCATTGTTTTTAATTTAGTTTTACATCATCCATACAGGGCTTATGGATGGAGATATGGAGGAGAGTTGGAATGAGCGGACGAAATCATTTTAATCATCCCTCTGTTCGCCTGAACGGGGTACTGGAGAAGATTCTCTTTCTCAACGAAGAGAATGGGTATTGTGTAGCCGAATTGAGCACTGGTCAACGTGACAGCGTGACCATCACAGGGGTATTAACAGGGGTGCAATGCGGCGAAACGCTGGAGTTGCAGGGTGACTGGCAGAGCCATCCAAGATTCGGCCGCCAGTTTCGTATTCACTCTTTCCGTACGCAGCTTCCTTCCTCGCTACACGGCTTGCGCAAATATCTGGGAAGCGGCCTGATTCCAGGTATCGGCCCCAAATATGCAGAGAAAATTGTCGATCACTTTGGCGAACAGACTCTGGAGGTGCTAACCCACAATTCGGGTCGCCTGCGCGAAATTCCAGGCATCGGCAAGGAGCGGGCATTATCCATCAAGCGTTCATGGGACGAACAACAGATTTTACGCGACTGGATGATCTTCATGCAGAGCCACGGAATCGGTCTGGCGCAGGCGCGCAAACTGTGGCAGCGCTATGGCAGCGACGCCCCCGAACGAATACGCAACCAACCTTACCGTCTGGCCTGGGAGGTATCGGGGATTGGGTTCAAGACTGCTGACAAGCTGGCTCTCAGCCTCGGCTTTCAACACGATGGACCAGAGCGTCTGCAGGCAGGGCTCACCTATAGCCTGCTCCAGTCAGCCGAGGAAGGGAATACCGCACTACCTGCAGAACTACTGCTGGATCGCACCCATTTACTGTTGGAAGTATCCGCTGATCAACTACGCCCCATTTTACGGGAAATGGTGGACACGGAGCGCTTGCTACGCTTGCCTGGCACCCCTTTGTTGCAGATGCCCCATTACTTCAAGGCGGAGAACCGCATCGCGCACACGCTGTTTCAAATCTGGCACACGGCCAACTCATTGCCTCCTGTCAAACTGGCTGCGGCAATCGACTGGTCGGAACAACGGGCAAGGCTCTCTTACGCACCGGAACAGCGACAGGCTATTCTCGCCGCACTCTCCAACAAAATATGTATTCTGACTGGTGGGCCTGGCACAGGAAAAACCACGTTGCTGCGCGCTGTCGTATCCATCCTGAAAGCAAAAAATGTGCGTATCACCCTCGCATCCCCCACGGGACGGGCGGCGCGACGCCTGGCAGAATCGACTGGTCTCCCTGCGCAGACGATTCACCGTCTGTTGCACCTGGATCCTGCTTCCGGGGAACCTGCCTACAACAAGGACAAGCCACTCAAAACACAGTTTGTCATCGTCGATGAAGTGAGCATGCTGGATCATTTGTTGGCCGCCAATCTGTTGGAAGCGATTCCGCCAGAGGCCCACCTGCTACTGGTTGGCGACTCAGATCAGCTTCCATCCGTCGGCCCGGGCAATCTGCTGTCTGACCTGATTCATTCGCACGTATTCCCCGTTATTCGTCTGCAACAAGTATTTCGCCAAGGTGAGCGCAGCAGCATTGTCTGGGCCGCACACGAGATTCTGCGTGGCAACCAGTCTCTGCCCGGCATACTCGGCGCCCGTACTCCGGATTCCCCCACAGACTTGCAATTATTGCAGGCAAACGATGCTGCAACTGTCAAACAGCACCTGGCCCGCCTGTTGCAAAAAGAGATCCCATCCGCCCATCCCGGATTCGATTTGCTGATGGATGTCCAGGTACTGGTGCCAATGCACCGCGGAGACACGGGAATCGCCCAGATGAATCTGTGGTTGCAGGAATTGCTCAACCCTCCCCGCGACCAGGCTTCTGCCCTGCGCGGCCTGCGCGCAGGGGATAAAATCATGCAGACGCGCAACCACTATGAAAAACAGTTGTTCAACGGGGACGTCGGCAAGGTAGAGAAAATCTATCCAGAGGAAAACGCCCTGCAGGCCAGTTTCGATCAACGCACTGTCGTACTGGAAAATGAGGAACTGGCAGACTTGCAGCTTGCCTACGCCGTCTCCGTTCACAAATCGCAGGGAAGTGAATACCCTGTGGTGATCATGCTGGTCCTCAATCAGTTTTTTCCCATGCTGCAACGCAACCTACTGTATACTGGCCTGACACGCGGACGAAATCAGGTGTTCCTGATCGGTGAAGAAGCGGCCATGACGACCGCCATCCGCAAAAAGGACGCTCAAAAACGATACACTGGACTCGGTTGGAGACTCCAACAACCCAATCACACACACACATGACCTCTCTGGAAAAACAAGCGTTACTGATTCTGATCATTCTGGTGTTCAGTAGCCTGCTCTCCATGCTGATTTTATAATAAACATGACCTCTCTATCGCACCATCTTCCACTCTGCCTCGTCCTGGCAATATCCGTTCTGCTGGGCGGCTGCCAAAAAGAGCCGGGCGTAACCGCTGTCGCAGACGCTGCCGGTTTTTTCCCCATGAAACTGGGAGAACAGTCTTTCGAGGCACGCATCGCGATCTTGCCGCATGAACGCAGTAGGGGCTTGATGTTCGTCGAATCACTCGGTGAAAACCAAGGTATGCTGTTTTTCTCCAATCGCCCCGAACGCCAGAGCTTCTGGATGCGCAATACCTCAATTCCACTCGATATCGGCTACTTCGATTCCCACGGACGTCTACTTGAAGTCCATCCCATGGCCCCTCATGACGAAACCCCGATTCGCTCGCACTCCAGTGAAATCCTGCTTGCCCTCGAAATGCCGCAGGGATGGTTTCGTAAACACAAACTCTTTCCCGACCAAAGACCGCAACTGGATCTGAAACTAATTCGCAATGCACTGAATAATAGAGGCTTAGATCAATATATGCAGGGTTATATCCCCTGACCTGATTCCACCTGCATACACTTTTTTACTTTTTTTCATAAAACCTGCTTGACTTAATGAGATCAATTCTCATTAATTGGCGCTGTAACGTATTTCTCTGGAAAAGCAGTATCGCCAAGAGCGATGGGATACTGAGAGACCTATAAAGCAGGAAAAGACCAAAGGCCCCGACGAGTGTCGGGGCCTTTTTCACTTAAATGATATTGACTCTCAGTATCTTTTCATCAATATCGAAATACAAAGTCAGAGAAAGCTCGAGGCAACTCAAGCTACTTTCTGATTTTCCTTATCCAAAATAATTAAAGCCATAAAAGCGGGACACTTCGTATCGGGGTGCCCCGCTTTGTTTTTAGGATGATTTACACAACCCTCTCACCAAAACCCAACGGACATGAATGATAATCACGCGAAGCCTTTTATCTGCGAAAACCCGGCATAATCTGTGGTTTTCCAACATCCCCCGGTACTTTGTAGCTTCGCGTGAGATTACCCCCGCCTCCCTTGA
>CAZYDZ010000001.1:0-12161 GCA_964646535.1 uncultured Opitutaceae bacterium | reverse complement strand
CCTTGACAACACCCTGCGTCGAGAGTAAAAATTTTCCTTTGACCATGAAAGTCCCTTCGTCATCAGGTACTCTTCTTCCGCACGAACATCGGCTTGTATTAAGCAGGATGATTTCAGGGTATCTGCAGCATTGTGAATCTTCCTCGCAGTTACAGGGATTTGTACGCGACACGTTTTATCATCAGGGAATCAAGTATGCGATCCCCTACTTTACTTTCATGGGATCCGCCAAAGACGGAGTGGATACCCGTGTGGTGGGAATCCTGACAGGGACCGAATGCGAGGATCGCGAAACATTTTCCCATTGTCTCGAATTACTGGAGCATCTGATTGTTGATCCGCAGGCTGCCGCGGGCTATTACCTGCGGATTCTACCCATTGCCAATCCAGTGCGTCTGGAGCACGAGTGCGAAGAACAGATTCCCACACCTGAGACGATTCATACCATTATGACCAAGCAGCGTGAATCGTGCAGCGATGGTGTGATTGAGCTCAAGGGCAGTGATCAGGATTCTCTCAAGGTTCTACTTACAGGCAGTGAGTTAAATCTGTTTGCGGCACGGCAATCCGCTCAGGCAATCAACCAATCCGAACAGGATTTGGTCCAGGTTGAGTATCAGGAAAACGCGTTCGAACACGAAGCATCCGCAACATCCCCCTTTGTGATGACATTGCAAATTCCTCGTAAATGGGACTCCCAATTTGCGGCCTTTGTGGTCAATCGTTTCATTCTGAGCTTCCTGCGCAACAACAGTAAATCACTGGAGCCACCGTTGGTTTCCGCGTAAACACAGACTCCCCGTATCAGGAGGGAAGATTCGCGTATTACTACAGCCAATCGGGGCCCAGATGTGGGGGCAGATGATACAGGCAGTTGGTCGCCATGATTTTTCCATGCCCCAATTCCGTAGCCTCAATCCAGTGTACGGCCGTATGATTCATGGCAAACAACGTTTGGGGAAAACAGTCCAAACCCAACAATGTACTGAGCAACATGCTGGCACAATTGGCATGGCATACCAGAGCCACATGATCCTCGCTGTCATGTTTCTGCAATAGCGCCTCAACCCCCAGCCTGACACGACCAAAGTCCGCATCCATGGTCTGCCCCTCAAGCGCCTTCCACCAGGCATCGGGCCAGCGAAACGGCTGCGTCAATTCGCATCCGGGAAAACGCTGTTCAATCTCTGAAAGTAAATAGTAGTCTCCCTCTTTGCTCGCGATGGACAGTTCTTCCTGATCGTCCCATGATTCGCCATCCCGCCAAGCCACCGCCTTGACCACTTTCTCGGGTTTGGTCTTCTGCCTCCACTGCCAACTCGATTCAGTCTCACAAAAAATCGGCCATATCTGCTGGGGCAGGCCTGTCCTGCGCTGCAGAGACTGTCCCGTCTGAATCGCCCGCAACAGGCAACTGGAATACAGGGCATCCAGCTTCTTCTGCGCAAACCACTCGGCTAACGCCGCCGACTGCTCCTCCCCCCGTGGACTCAAGGGTGAGTTCGTTCCTCCACTGTAATCAGGACACTCATCCGCACGTTCTCCATGCCTGATTAAATATAAATGCATACCCGCCAATACACTTCCCCGCCTGCACCAGAGCAATCTTTTTCAGCTCCAGAATACGGGTATATTTTAAAAAGAATCTCACGCGAGGACGCGAAGAATTTAATGGGTAAAACTTGCCCTGTAGGACCGAAAGGAGACCGCCAAGCCCCATAACCTCTTATCAGTCCATAAAGAAAATTTACACAAATCCGCAAAGATACTTGAAACGGTGCGGACAACTGCTCATTTTTAGACCATGAGTACCGAGGTTATTGAACTCCTCTTAAAGAATAATCCTAATTTGCAGGATAATCGGGCTGGACTGGAAAGTCTGCTGCCTGGCAATTACTGTATCCACCGTAGCTGGGGGTTCGGCCAGATTCGCGAGTACGATGATGCCCAGAACCGCATTATTATCGATTTTGAGGACAATCGCAGCGGTCACGGCATGGACCCCGCCTTCTGTATCAGCAAATTGGAGATTCTGAGCCCGACGCATATTCTGGTCAAAAAAGTACAGGATCCCGAACGTATAGAGGGACTAATCAAGAAACAGGACCCCGATTTGATTGTGGAAATTCTCTCGGCCTATCCTGAACATTCCGCATCCAGCGCTGAATTGGAAACACTGTTGACCCGCTTGCTGGGGACCACCCGTTTCCGCCGCTGGTGGACTGCAGTTAAAAAGAAACTGGTCAAGGATCCGCGCATCGCTGTTCCTTCCAAGAAGATGGACCCGTTTATACTCCGCGCAGACCCGATTAATGAAGAAGAGGAATTACTGGAGGAGTTCTATGACACCAACATGCCGCGTCGCAAAGTGGTTCTTGCCGACACTATTTTGCAGGTAGTCAAAACCAAACCCGAGTTGAAGGCTGCCCTGCCCGACATCCTGGAAATTCTGGTCAAACTGCTGCCTGAAACCCGTCAATTGACGGAAGCCGAAATCCTGCACGGGTTGTGGGTGCGCAATGATATCGCCCGTTTCCTCGAAATCGATCACACTGGCTACAAGCCTACGGCCGCCCAATTGATCGAAGAAACGGACAACCTTTCCGCGCTCGCGGAAAATCTGCCCGCATCGTTTCACCGTCGTTTTCTGGAATGGGTTAAAGTCACCCGCGCAGAAGACTGGGTCAGCATTGTATTCGACCTGCTGAAAAACAGCAGTGGCAAGTTTTCTGGCGAATGCATCAATTTCCTGATTGATTACGGCCATGAAGTCTTGCTGAAGGACACACTGGAACGCTGGCTGATTGAACAGAATCTTAAGGCTCCCATACTCTTCTGGATCGCTAAAAACCGCAATTCCAGAAAATATGCGAAATTGCTGGTCAACCTGCACGATCACCGTCTGTTGCAGGCTATCTTCTTTGCAATTGACTACGAAGCCCTGCAAAACACCAGCACTCGCCGCATCCCCCTAGCCGATCTGGTAAGTGATGATCGTGAATTGATTCACGATCTGCTGTCAGAAGCCAATGCGGAAACTGCCCGTGATCTGGCCACCATGCTGATCATGAATCAGGGCTTTGAGGACCTCACCAAGAAATCCATTCTTGCCCGTTTCATCAAACGCTTCCCTGCAATTCAGCAATTGATCACAGGTGAAGAGTCCAGCAGTGACCACAGTGGCGGCCTGCTGGTATCCCGCGAGAGTTTTGAACGCCTGCGTGCGGAATACGAGAATCTGGTACACCACAAAATCCCTGAAAATCAGCAGGCAATTGCCACCGCGCGTGAACACGGGGACTTGCGCGAAAACTCCGAGTACAAGATGGCTCGTCAGGACCAGGCTGTACTGATGTCACGCAAGGCACAGATTGAACAGGATATCGCCGCCGCACAGATATTCGACTTTAATGCGGCCTCCTCGGATTCAGTGGGAATCGGCTCTGTCGTCGACCTTGAACAGGGCTCGGGGGCACATGTCGAATACGCGATTCTCGGCGCATGGGACAGCAACCCTGAAGCTCATATCCTTTCCTATCAGACACCACTCTCACAGCAATTGCTCAACCGTAAGGTAGGAGACTCAGTTGTCACGGAAATTGATGGCAACCGCGAAACCTGGAAGATTGTCGGAATCAAACGCTGGGTAGACAGCGGTCGTTCCCTCTAATCGCTTTTACACGAGTGACTGATCCCTGGGAAATCCTGAAACTTCTCTCGGATCGTACCCGCCTGCGTGTATTGAAGCTCCTCCAGACGGAGGAGCTTTCTGTTGCGGAGCTACAGGAAATCCTGGAAATGGGTCAATCGCGCATTTCCTCGCATTTGTCACTGTTGCGGCAAGGTAATCTGGTTCAGGATCGCAAGGAAGGCAAACGCACCTACTACATCCTGCACATGGAGGAATTGCCCGCGGAGTTGCAACCGTTGCTACAGGCATCCTTGCACGCGGTTGAAAACGATCCCGAGATTCGTACAGACCATACCAATCTGGAACGAATCCTGGAACGGCGACGACGAGTGACTGAGGAATATTTCAGCAGCGTCGCTGGCAAACTGGAAAAACACTACTGCCCAGGCCGCTCCTGGGAAGCCTACGGTCAGCTATTGCTCTATCTCACTCCCCATTGGAAAATCGCTGACCTTGGAGCAGGAGAAG
The DNA here is from genome assembly GCA_964646535.1 of uncultured Opitutaceae bacterium. Taxonomy (GTDB): domain Bacteria; phylum Verrucomicrobiota; class Verrucomicrobiia; order Opitutales; family UBA2995; genus CAZYDZ01. The sequence continues at coordinate 8,002 of CAZYDZ010000001.1, read as the reverse complement.
CGGCTCTCTCCCTGCTGTTAGCCCGCCACGCGGAACAAGTGTATTGTATCGACAACAATCCGCGTATGGTTGAGGTCGGCACCGCGCTACTCAAAAAAAACGGGCTGGATAATGTATCCTACCTATTGGGAGATATTGAGAAAGTCCCCCTGCCCGACCGTTCCGTCGACCTGGTCATCCTGAGTCAGGCGCTGCATCACGCATCCAAACCAATCAAGGTACTGGAGGAATCCTGGCGTATCCTGAAACCCGGTGGACGCATCCTGATTCTGGACCTGAAAGAACATCAGTTTGAAAAAGCACACGAACTCTATGCGGACACCTGGCTTGGCTTCAAGGAGAACTTCCTGTTCCAAAGCCTCAAGGACAGCGGCTTCCAACAGGTGGAAGTACGCACAGTCTTCAAAGAGACCATGGAGCCTTTTTTCGAAACGTTGCTCGCCTACGGCATCAAGTAGCGGGAGACACTATTGCTCCACTTCTTTCCTCTGGGTCACTTTTCCTGTGTCGTCCAAAACGTAATACGTGCCATTGTAAACCACAACGTACTCCCAGGACTCATCCACGGGGAACAGAAAATCAGGGTAAATCTCTCCTGCCACTGGGTTAATTTCATAATCGTATTCCTGTTTCAATTCTTTCAATCGAACAGGCTGATTATGCGCTGCCTGATGCATCCTCACCATCACCCCCAACCCTCTCAAATTGTTGATAATCGCTACATCAACAGCCTTACTGCGGGCACCGGGCACTGCAGGAGCCATCTGCATCAGCAGGCTGGGCGCGCTGCCGGACAACCCATCAATCAACAGGGCTCCAAACAATTTCGTACGGTGTGAGAAATAATGGTTCTCCTGATAGAGCAGGCCATCTTTGGTATTTCTGGTGACACCTGCGACTCCCGTATTCCAGTCCAGGAACAGATCACCCAGTTTTCTCAATTCCTCCAGAATACTCACGGCAGTCTCATCCCTTTCTTCCTCAATTGCAGTCTGCAATACCGAATCCAGCAAATTCTTCCCCAAAGCCACCAGATTCTTGCTGATGTAAAAACGACTGGTTCCCTCTGTCGGCAGATTGCGTGTCACCTGCTGAAAATCAATCTGGCTGCGCAAACGGTTACTGGAACTTTTCATCGTTTCCTCGAAGGCCAGATTGGAATAGACTCGAATACTCTCCTGAGCAAAATCCATATCCATCACGGGCCGTACATCCCATTCTCCCTCGCCCCATGGTATCGCCTCCTGTATCTCAACACGAATATGATCCTGGCTGCGTTTCACAATCTGTCCCGCAGTCTCCGCGCCCTCTGCAAACTCTTCGATCTGATTCTTGAACAGACTGATCGGTCCCCTGATGAGTAGATAGGCATCCACCGCCGGGATGGAAACACCCCGGTACTCGGCCATAACCAGATCCTTGTCGGCTGCCACCACCAATTCGATTGAAAATTTAGCTTCATCGAGCAACGCTCCCCATGTTGGCATAGCGGGATCGTTGCCAATGGGTATATTGATAACAGACTGTTTGACGGGCTGTGCCATCTCTTCCCCAACCAGATACACCATGATGTTTTCCACAATCGGCAGGAGGTGGGTGAGATCATAATCCGCTTCTGCCATTAGCCACGTATTTGCTGGAGCCCGCTGCGACAGCGTCAACTCACGATTTTCCCCGTTGACCAAAAATACACCTCTGCGTCCCTGCGGCATATATACAAACGTCCTGTTGTGGAACATACCGTTCTGTTCCTTGCGCGAACTGTAGCCGATGCCAGCCACTGAGGAAATACCTGTCGCCTGGACCGCTTCCTTGATTTTCAGCGGGAACGCATTAATCGGAACGGGCGCCGCACTCTCCACCACATAAGCCTTTATCGCAGTTCGCAATAATGGAGTGACCAGCTCCACACCCTTTTCGATCTCCCCCTCAAATCCAGTCACCATGAAAAATTCATGCCCTGGCTCAAGCTGAGCCGCCATTGCGTTGTAGGTGGCATTGCCCGTAGGTTGTTGTTCTTTCTTGGTGCACGAGGTACACGCGAAGACTGAGGCCAGGAAAAATACAGTAATGTAAAAAGGAGATCGTTTCATAGCATCCCAGCATATTGCTGTCAGATACTACTTCAATGTTTTTATATAACCGCCGGGCAACAAGAAGCGGCTTTACAACCCACTCCTGGTACTCTTTGCTGATTGGTTGATTTACGATTGATCCATTATTCCCGTGGGAAGCCCAATTACAGTCCATTCACACATTGAATTTCCGCACAGGAAATTTCGTTGCTATTCGGCCTCTCCCGTCTTCATTGGCGGATGGTGTGTCCACAGCAACGGAGAAACTCCCGACCATTTTCTTATCCACATCGGCAAGCGCTCCATTCGTTTCGAACCTGTTGCGCGCCTGGCTCCCCATTCCCTGCCAAGTGATATACAGCCGGAAAACTCCCTGTTCGGGCTGGAAGCGCTGTTTCATACGGGCCGCGGTTTCAAATGGATCAAAATAGAAGCGGTGTGGAAGGATGGCAGTACTTCATTGATCGGCCAACGGCTGATCCACATGAAAAAGTCCTCGCGTGCGGCGGCAGTATCCTCCTATGCCGATTCCTTTGTCCGTCTGTGGCGTCATCATGAGAAATTGTTTGGACCCATGACTGCCAGTGAGCAACAACAGGCGCTCCATGCACCCGAAATCACCATTACTTTGGCACTGCCCATCCGCCCCCAGACAACCAGTGAAGGTATCCAACGCACACTGGCCAGCCTGCAGGCACAAACAGGAAACTGGGCTTTATTGCTACTTACGGACAGCCAAAGCCAAACTCTGCCCGAACTGGCAGAGTTTGCGGATAACGAACCACGTATTCGTCTCTGCCAATCTTCTGCAAACAGTTGGATGGATACGCTGAACGCGGAGTTGGACAAACTCGATAGCGCCTTTATCGGTCTCATTGAAGCGGGAGACCATCTGGCAGGGGAAGCGCTGTTGCGCATCCGCTGGTATCTCCACAAACATCCCGATACGGACGTACTGTATTCGGATGAGGATACCGTAGGACATGATGGTATCCCGCACTCTCCCCTGCTCAAGCCGCCGCACTCGCCACACCTGCTGGAAGAACTCAACTTTTGGGGACATCTCACACTTTATCGCCGTTCTACCCTGCTGACAGTTTCTGGATGGAATGCAACCTACGGCAACGCAAGTAATTGGGATTTGAATTTGCGCCTACAGGATCACCATGCACAAATCCGCCACCTGCCGCGTGTGTTGTACCACCGTTTGCCAGCCAATGAAGGTGGGGTTGCGGAAAATCAGGCTGATGGGCGCGCTATGCTGGCTGATTACTTTCAGCGCAAAAGACTCTCCCTGAAATCGGTGACCAAAGGGATTCGCGGCGGATGTTCCCTCATTCCCACTGGCCCGGCCAGCGGCCTGGTCAGTATCATCATTCCTTTTCGCGACAAGCCTGAACTGTTGCGGGTTGCCGTAGAGGCGGTGCGGCGCCTGACCCGTTATCCTTCGTACGAGATTATTCTGGTCGACAACGACAGCAAGGAAGCAGCAACTGACCAACTGTTGAAACAATTGTCCAAGGACCCCCGTGTACGGGTAGCTCCCTGCCGTCGCGATTTCAATTTTGCAGCATTGATCAATCACGGGGCAGCTGCTGCACGCGGTGAATACCTGATGCTGCTCAACAACGACACTCAAGTCATCACCCCCGAATGGCTGGATATCATGGTCAGCTATGCACAACGCCCTGAAATCGGCGCGGTCGGTGCCAATCTCTTTTTTGAAGATGGCACCATTCAACATACGGGCGCCGTTATCGGGCTGACTGGTCTGGCAGGGCATATCTGGTCAGGATTGCGGACGGACGAAGTCGCGGGCCGCTGGTCCGAGTTTACCCGCAATGTGTCCGTGGTCACTGCCGCCTGCCTATTGGTGCGCAAATCACTGTTCGAGGAAGTAGGTGGTTTTCAGGAACGCTTCACGGTCTGCGGCAATGATGTCGATTTCTGCCTGACACTGCACGAAAAGGGTTACCACAATGTGGTAGCTGCCATGGCCCGCCTGTTTCATTTCGAATCCAAGTCGCGCGACCCGGGAAAAATCCCCGCTGGTGACTTTGTCGTCTCTTTGGAACGCTACGCCCCTTGGCTACAGAAGGGAGACCCTTACTGGCATCCGACGCTCAGCCTGTTCCAGCCAGGATTTCCACGTCTGACAGACGAGACGCCCATCCAGTTGCAAAGCCTGCGCTCCGTCCCTGGCGGCAAGGATTTCCATTTCACGCAATCAGAGGAGGGATTGTCATGAGTACCACGTCCCCCAACCATCTACTGGAATTCATTCACAGGCATCATTTCAACGAAGTGTTCCCCGCGGACGCACGCGCGGACATGGATCCGACTCCCCGCCTGAACCTGCTGATTCACTCGCTGAACTACAATGACCGCTTCGGTGGAATCAACACAGCTCTACATTTCTTCAACAAGCTGAAAAACAGCTTTCCTCACAGCCGCATTATCGTTCTCAACAACGATCTGGAAGAAGGTCTGACCAGAGAATTTTCCGATGCAGCCTTTCCCGCACTGGAAGAGGATTGCACCGCGCCCCACCAGATTTTGGCTGCGGCCGCCCGCAACGGCAAAACCATTGCGATCCGCAAGAACGATGTGTTCCTTGCCACCACCTGGTGGTCTGCCCATTCCGCCCACGAACTAAAAAACTGGCAAACACAGCACCTGCGCTCACAATACCTGCCGCTGCTCTATCTGATTCAGGATTACGAGTGCGGTTTCTACCCGTGGAACGAGCGCTACGACCTCTGCCTGAAGACTTACGAGAATCAGGAAAACGATACCATCGCCATTTTCAATACCTACCTGCTGCGCGACTATCTGCAATTGCAGGGACATCGTTTTCTCGAATCGTACGCGTTTCAACCACAGATCAACAGCAAACTGATGCAGGTGCTGCAGGAACAGCCACCTGTCGAGAAACGGCGTAAAATCCTGCTGTATGGCCGACCGACTGTCGAACGTAACTGTTTCGACTCCATCTATCAGGGACTCATTCGCTGGCGCGAAATTTACCCACATGCGGATCGCTGGTTTATCCTCTCACTCGGCGAAACCTTCCCGACAATTCCGCTCGGCAGTACACAGGAAATCGTGCCGCTCGGCAAAGCCTCGCTCGCTGAGTACGCCGCCCACCTGCGCGACTCCGCAATCGGCGTCTCTCTAATGGTCTCTCCCCATCCCAGTTACCCGCCACTGGAAATGTCCCACTTCGGTCTGCTCACCCTCACCAATAATTTCGCCAACAAAAAAATGGAGGCCTTCCACGAAAACCTGTTCCCCGTCGATCAGGTCGATCCGATCACAGTCGCCAACAAACTGGTCGAACTCTGCGAAAAGTTTGAGCAAGACGAAACCTGTGGCCTGCGCGGCCAAACCCGCTTCCCCGAATACCTCAAACCAGGGGACCCCTTCGACTTCTCCGATTCACTCTGCCTCTCTATCAGCCAACACTACGAGTAAAGGGAAAACAAGGGAGCAGCTTCTCAAGGAAACTGTTGCCCAAACAGCCTGAACCGCATACCGCCAGTTTTAAAACGGTATCGCTGGTTTTCCCCGTAGGAGCGGCTTTACGCCGCGACCTGAAACAGAGAAACCGCTGATGGCGCCGATTTTCGCAGATGGGAAAAGAAGCAAGGCCTCTCCCGAAGACACAAAGAACGCCAGGTGAGAGAAAATAGCTCACGTGAAAATCTGTGTCCTGTGCGGTTAAAAACAAGTTGGAGGCTCGTCGCCTGAGATGGGCCGTAGCCGATGGTCGTATACGGAGGGATGCAGAGACGAACAACTGTAGGAGAGGCATTACGCTGCGCGCCGGACGTGGAGTGTGCGTGATCTCAATCCTTTATCTGCGAAACTCTGCGTCATCTGCGGTTTCTCTGCTTCAGGTCGCGGCATAAGGCCCCTCCTACAAGGTCATCGTAACGAAGATGCGAGGATGACCATGTGCTGGCGGCATTTCTCAGCGCGACAGGATGCGAAAGCGGTCAAAGCCTGCGTCACGGCAGATGTCCATTACGCGGGTCAGGTTTTTCACCAGTCCCTCCTCATCGCTGAGAATGAGGATCTGCTGACGGTGATCCAAGCCTGCTATCTCCTGCAGCATGCGCTGTAAGTCCGCCTCCGTTACCTGTACTTCATTCAGGTAAAACAAGCCATCGCTGGTGATTCCAATGCGCAGGTTTTCTGCGGTCTTGCCCGCTGCGGCAGTCTGGATTTGCGGCAGCGTGATTTGCAGCGAAGAGACATCTCGAAAGGTCATCGTCAGCAGGAAGAAAAAGATCAGCGTCGTCAACACATCGACCAATGGAATGATATTGATCTCAGGCCTCTTCCGCTTGACCCATCGATACTGGCTCATAACGACTTGGCACCCACTCCTCCCCAGTTTTCAAACCAGGCATCCAGATTATTCGCCAGTTTTTCAATTCGGCGGTTGAAGAAGGCTCCTGCGATCAGGCAGGGAATGGCGATCGACAGACCAATCAGGGTAGTCGAGAGCGCCAACGCCACGCCTTCGGAAAAGACATCCGCCGAAGGCATACCCGTCGCATCCTGCACCTGACCAAACACATTAACCAATCCCGCTACGGTCCCCATCAAACCGAGCAAGGGAGCGACACTGACCACCACATCCAGAATGAACAGGCCACGCTGTAGACGGTCGACTTCCAAACGGATGAAAGTACGCACCGTCTCGCGATCTGCTTCCTGCGAGCGAACCGTTTCCGCAATGCGCTCCAACGAGCTTTCACCGTGAATGGCCTGCTGCGGGTTCTGCAGCAGTGAACGCGCAACACCCTCGGGAAATATCCTGGACATACGCAGTGCAAAACTGCGTTCTATGATAATCATCAGGCCAACCAGACTGCACAGACCCAGTGGATAGACAAACCAGCCAGCTCCTTGCAGAAACCCCAGCATAGCAAGCGTATCAGGAACCGTAACCGAGTTCAACCAACCGCTGATCCGCGATATCCGCACTGTCAATCAGCTCAGCAATAGGATCCCACAACCCTTCAATAAAGGCTTCGTGTGCGTTTTTCGGCAGTGTGGCCTCATAAACGAGATCGCCTGCAACTACTTTCTGATTCAACACATCAATCACGATTTTCTGCTGTGGATTCTGCCTCACATAGTCGGCCAGAGTATCAATGTCCGAACGGGCCAGTACCATACAGGGAATCCCCAATGTACAGGAATTGCCAAAAAATATCTCGGCAAAGGACTCCGCGATAATACCGCGAAAACCATATTTGTGCAACGACTGCGGGGCGTGCTCGCGCGAGCTGCCACAACCGAAGTTGGCGCCTGAAATCAGGATCGTTGCTCCCTGGTACTTCGGATCGTTCAACGGATGCTCCTTGTCTGTGCCGTCCTCGTTCTTGCGCTCATCGTAAAACGCGAATTCTCCGAGACCGTCAAACGTGATGCATTTCATGAAACGGGCGGGAATGATCCGGTCCGTATCAATATCCTCGCCGATCACGGGAACCGCACGGCCGTTCACTTGTAAAATTTTCTCCAGAGCCATAATCAGAAATCAGACGTTTACAGTTTCGCGAATACCAAACACCTCACGGGCATCGGCAATTTCCCCAGTAATGGCAGCCGCGGCTACCATCAACGGACTCATCAATACAGTGCGGCCAGTCACGCTTCCCTGGCGGCCCTTGAAATTGCGGTTGCTGCTGCTGGCGCACAACTGATCACCCTGCAGTTTGTCTGGATTCATCGCCAGACACATCGAACAACCTGCGCCGCGCCACTCGAAGCCAGCATCCTTGTAGATTTTATCCAGCCCCATCGCCTCGGCCACTTTGGCAACCCCCTGGGAACCAGGTACCACAATCGCCTTCACATGCGGGCTGACCTTGCGTCCCTTCAAATACCGGGCCACCTCCTGCAAGTCGGAC